>NYZD01000173.1 GCA_002685935.1 Planctomycetaceae bacterium
CCCCGGCCGGACCCACCCCGCCCCCGCCGGACGCATCCATCGCCCCGCCAACAACCCCCCCGTGAGAATCGTCAGCGCCGTCGACGCCACCGTCGCGATTGCCAACAGTAGCCTCGGCCGGACCCACCCCGCCCCCGTCGGACGCATCCACCGCCCCGCCAACGCCCCCCCCACGAACAATGCGAACGTCGCCGCCAAATAGCCCGGCAGCCATGCCCACACCGGAGGCACGTCGACCGCCAACTCACCATTGCCGCCCGGTTCTGCGATCAGACTCCCCAGCACAATCATGTTCACCAGCACGTTCACCGCCGCCGCCCCCAGTCCCTGTCCGAACGACGCCCCCATGAATCGGCCCACCATGAAGCCGCCACCCACCACACATACCAGCAGCAGCACAAATGTCACCACCGGCGGGCAGCGATACACCGGCAGACACGTCAAGTATCCAACCACCGCCAGCGCCACCGCCGTCGCGAACCCGCCCGAGACGACGACCGATCCCATCGGCCTCTCATTTGGTATCTGTATTTCTTGCATCGAAGCTCTGCGCGAACCGGGCATTGTAGAATCGCCGACGTCTGCATCAACCATCGCGTTTGCCCCGTGTCCAACGCGCCACTACGATGCGCCTTTCGCCCCGGTAACGACCCTAAAACGTGACCGCCAAGCCCAATACCGACATGACCGACACCCCGCCCCCCGGCGCCCTGCGGCGCTGGCTCGGTATCTACTGCGATCTGTCTAAGGCCCGGCTCAGTGCCATGGTCGTCGCCACCACCGCCGTCGGCTTCGTCATCTCGTCCCGCGGCCAGATCGATTGGCTCACGCTCCTGTTCACCGTCATCGGCACCACCCTCGCCGCCGCCTGTGCCAACGCCCTGAACCAGCAGCGTGAAGTCGCCCGCGATGCCCGGATGATTCGCACCCGCAATCGCCCCCTCCCCGCCGGCCGTCTCAGCGGCGCCCACGCGCTGATCGTCGGCGCCGTCTGGGGCGTGATTGGCATCGCGCTGCTCTATCGTCTTGCCAACCCGCTCACCGCCGGTCTTGCCGCCGCCAACATCGCCATCTATGTCCTGCTCTACACCCCCGCCAAGTCACGCAGCACCCTCAACACCCTGATCGGCGCCGTCGTCGGCGCCATCCCGCCCATGATGGGTTGTGCCGCCGCCACCGGACACATCGGCGCCATCGGCTGGGCCCTCGGCGCCGTGCTGTTCGTCTGGCAGGTGCCCCATTTCCTCGCCCTCGCCTGGATGTACCGGGAAGACTACCGCCGCGGCGGATTCCGTATGCTCCCCGTTGTCGACCCCGAAGGCCGCCTCACCAGCCGCGTCGTGTGCATGTACTGCCTGTTGCTCTCGCCCACCGCTGTGATGCTGACTCTCGTCGGCGGTGCCGGATGGCTCTACGCGTTCGGATCGATCGTCCTCGGTGTCTGGATGCTCTACCTCGCCGCCCAGTTGGTCCAGCAGCGCACCGACCTGCGCGCCCGCCGCGTGTTCCTTGCCTCTCTGGTCTACCTGCCCCTGCTCATGGGATTGATGCTGATCGACCAGATCCCCGCCGATGCTGCCCCCAATCGCTTCGTCAATCAGCAACCCAGCATCAGAGCCCACCCCGCCGACATGACCGACGCATCCACCCGCCCCCCATCGCCCCCCAAGCGCCTGGAATCACCCACGTGAACCCCGCTCAGCCGACGGCGACCGGTCCCCCCGCATCCAACCCCCCCGCGCGCCCGCATTGGTTTGTCATGTGGGGCTGGATGGTCACCCTTGGCCTCCTCCTTGGCATCGCCGCCCCCGTCTGGCTGATTCTCATTGACGGCAAAGGTCTCAAGCCATCCATTGGCGACGGCGAAAACGTCGATTCCTACCGCTTCGACCTCTCCAATCTTACCGTCCCTCAGCATCTCGTCGTCGCCGCCGGCGTACCCAGGAACTACTGGCCCGCCCTCACTGACCCCCGCGCGGTCGCCATCGATATGGTCCCCCAGTTCAGCAGTATGCAAGGCAAGTTCCTTGTCCCCAGCGACATCGTCATCGGCGTCGCCATCAACGGCCAGGCCCGCGCCTACCCGCTTCGCATCGTCCTCTGGCACGAAGTCGTCAACGATACCCTCGGTGGCGTCCCCATCGTCGTCACCCACAGCGGACACACCGGATCCATGGCCGTCTTCGATCGCACCATCGGCGGTGAAGTGCTCACCTTCGCCGGCAGCGGACTGCTCTACAACGCCAATCTCCTCCTGTTCGATCAGCGCGACGATCACGAATCCGAAAGCCTCTGGAGCCAGCTCGCATTCCAGCCCATCGCCGGCCCCGCCGTCACCCGAGGCGACAAACTCATGCCCCGGCCCTGTGTCGTCACCAACCTCGAACGATGGCAGGCCCGCCACCCCGATTCCACCGTCATCCGCGGTGATGCCAAATACGGTGACAAGCGATACAACACCTCGCCGAGGGCGCCCGATAGCCTGATCTATCCGGTTGAGCCCCTGCCCGATGCGGACACCACACTCGATCCCCGCGGGCTCGTCGTCGCTCGCTCAGATGCCGCCGGCACCTGGATCGTCACCCCATGGCATAGCCCCAAAACCGACCTCGGCGCGCCGCCGATCGATCTGAAGCCCGAGGATTTTGCCCCCATCACTCAGCCCACCGTTCACGCCAGATGGTTCGCCTGGCACGCGTTCCACGCCGCCGATTCCCGCATCATCGGCGGCTCAAAGCAGCCGTGACCCGTCATCCGTCATTCCGTGATCCCGCAGGTCGCCCCGCCCCAATCAGCACCATCAGCGCGATGCCGCCCACCGCCGCCCCCGCCCAGTAAGGCCACGCCGCCCCGTAGGCAAATAGCACCCCACTGATCCCAAATCCCGCCGCGCGCCCGATCGAAGTCGCGCTCTGACCCAACCCGTGACCCACGCCCTGCCCGTCCTCGCCGACCTCGTGCGACAGCATGCTCGTGATCGCCGGCATCGCCACGCTCGTCCCCACCGCCAGCAGCACCATCGCGACAATAAACACCCCATCACCACTCGGATGGGCAGCAATCCACACCAGCCCCGCTGACATCATCATCAGTCCCGCCAGACCCAGCCGCCAATTATCGATGCGCTTGCTCAGCGGCCGCACAACCCCGCCCTGCACGATGACCCCCACCAAGCCGAATAACGATAGCGCCCACCCCGCCTGCCTCACGTCCCAGTCGTACCAGTCCTCCACGATCGGCTTAAACGTCGGAATCAGCACCCCATACGCCACCGTCATCAGCAGGATCACCCCCAGCATCCCTCGGACCGCCCGCCGACCCAGCAGTGCAGCTCCGCCAACCGTCTCGACCGCGGCGCGCCCGCCATCGCCGACCGGCCGCGTTTCACGCAACCCAAACGCGATAATCAACAACGATAGTCCCTGGCAACCCGCACACACCCAACCCACCATCTGGGCCGACGTCTCATCCGCAACGATCCCCCCGACCGCAGGCCCCACCGTGAACGCCAGCCCGAACGCCGCCCCAAGCACCCCAAGACTCGCCGTCCGCTTCGCCGTCGTGCTCACGTCGGACGCAATCGCATAGCTCAGCGCCGCCTGTGCACTGAAAACCCCCGCAATCACTCGAGATACAATCAGCCACCCCAGCCCGCCAAGCAACACACCGTTCAAAACTCCCTTGCTCAACGCCCACAGCACCGAACCCGTCAACGTGCCCAGCGTGATCAGCGCCATCGCCAGCCGCCGTCCCCACCGCTCTGACAATCCACCCCACAACGGATTCATCACCACCTTCGGCAGCGTCACCAGCGCGAACATCAACCCCGCCAATGCCACCGAACCCCCCAGTTCTTGGGTGTAATCGGTCAACACCGGAAAGACCATCGCGAACGTCAGTCCTTCCAGCAACACGATTAGGGCGGCACAGATCAGAGCAGGCATCGCCCGTAGTGTATCAAACCGGCAGAGGTCGACCGCCGACCGGTGATCGCGTCCTCAGCAACCTAAATTTTTTTCATTTATGATCTGTAACCTTTTGACAAAGAAATAATTCTGACTAAAATCTCCACCTTTCTTGAGTTTCTCGAACAGGGATGCGATGGCCAACGGCGGCGCAGGTAATCGATTCATCTTCCCCAAGTGGTCGAATGCGCTGTTGCCGTTCCTGATTATCAACGCCCTCGGCGTCCCCCCGTTCATCCTCGTCGTCGCCGTGTTTGCCCTCTCTCCGCGAACAACTGACGTCGGTTACATGCCCACCCAGCCCGTCGAATACAGCCACACGCTGCACGCCGGTGAACTTGGCATTGATTGCCGTTATTGCCACAACACCGTCGAGTCCGCGCGCTTCGCCGCGATTCCCCCCACTCAGACCTGTATGAACTGCCACAGCGCCGTGGCCTCCAAGTCCGATCCCGACAAACTCGCGCCCGTCAAGCAGAGCCACGAGACCGGTCAGCCCATCATCTGGCGCAAGGTTCACGACCTGCCCGACTACGCCTACTTCAGCCACGCCGCCCACGTCAACAAGGGCGTCAGCTGCGTCGAGTGTCACGATCGCGTCGACCGCATGGACGTTGTCTACCAAGCCGAAACCCTCTCCATGGGCTGGTGCCTCACGTGCCACCGCGACCCCGCCCCGAACCTTCGCCCCCGTGAAGAAGTCACCAACCTTGCCTGGGGCATGAACATGTCCCGCGATGAACTCATCGAATTCCGCCAGGAACTCAAAGACCAATACGACATCGACTTGTCGCCCCGCGACAAAGACCAGAACATGACCGGCCGCCGCGATCTGACCTCCGACGAACGTCGTGAAATCGGCGAGCAACTGATCAAACGTTACCGCATCAAATCCAGACCATTCATGGAGAGTTGCACCACGTGCCATCGCTGACCGCGGACAAATCCGGTAAGACCTACTGGCGCTCCCTTGACGAGCTGGCGGACACCCCGGAGTTCCGTCAGTGGGTCGCCACGGAGTTTCCGTCTCAGGCCGAGAAACTGCTGTCCTCCTCACGCCGTGGCTTCCTCAAGATCATGGCCGCCTCCTTTGCCCTCGCCGGCCTCGGCGCCGCGACCGGTTGCCGCCGCTGGCCCGATCAGAAGATCGCCCCCTACGCCCGTCGGCCTGAAGACCGCATGCCCGGCGTCGCCGAACAATACGCAACCGCATTTGAAATCGCCGGCATCGCGCGACCCGTCCTCGCCACCGCCATGGACGGCCGACCCATCAAGATCGAAGGCAACGACCAGCACCCTGCCAGCCGCGGCGCCGCCGATGTCTTCACCCAAGCCTCCGTCCTCGAACTCTACGACCCCCAGCGCAACCCCGCCGTCGCCGTCCCAGCCGACCAAGACGACCATCACGCCGCCGATCAACACGATTGGGATGCATTCCAACAGTTCGCCGCCGAACACTTCGCCGCATACAAGACCACAGGCGGCGCCGGCCTAGCCGTACTCGCCGAAGCCGGCCGCAGCCCTTCCGTCGCCGCCATGAAGGCAGGCTTCGACGCCCAATTCCCCAATGCAGACTGGGTCGAATACGAATCGATCTCCGCCGACAACGAATTCGCCGGCACCGAACTTTTCTTCGGCCGGCCCCTTAACGCCCAACTGCATCTCGACAAAGCGAAGTTCATCGTCTCGTTCGACGCCGACCTGATCGGCTCGCACGTCGATGCCCTCCGCCACGCCCGCGACTTCATGGTCGGCCGCAACTCCGTCGACGATGACGACCCCACCATGTCTCGCCTCTACGTCGCTGAAAGCAGCTTCACCCTCACCGGCGCCGCCGCCGACCATCGTCAGCCGGTCCCCGCGTCAGACATGCACGCTCTCGCCCACTTGCTCTGGTCCAGGCTGTCCGGCAACACCCCGAAAATCAGCTCCGACCAGGCCGACGCCCTCGTGCCACCCGCCGCCGCCGAACAACTGGTCAAAGAACTCTCCACGCATCACGGCCAGAGCCTCATCGTCGCCGGCGCCAACCAGTCCGCCCAGGTCCACGCCCTCTGCCTCGCCATCAATCAGTTGCTCGGCAACATCGGCAAGACCCTCACCTTCACTGCCGCCGAGGAGCGCCCCAGCCACGCCGACGCCATCGCGCAGCTCACCAAACAACTGAACGACAACGAAGTCAGCACCCTCGTCATCCTCGGCGGCAACCCCGTGTACGATGCCCCCGCTGACCTCGACTTCCCCGCCGCACTGGCCAAAGCCCAAACCCGCATCCACCTCAGCCACTTCCACAATGAAACCTCCGACGCCTGCGACTGGTGGCTGCACCGCGCCCACTACCTTGAATCCTGGGCAGACGGCCGCGACACCCGCGGCGTCGTCACCATCACACAGCCCCTCATCCAGCCGCTCTACAACGGCCGCAGCGTCATCGAGTTGCTCGCCCTGATCACCGGCGACGAAATCACCGCCGGCGATGCCATTGTCCGGCACACCCTCGCCCGGCTCGATGAAACCGCCTGGCGCACTGCCGTGCATGCCGGCTTCGTCGCCGATTCCGCCGACCCCACCGTCGCCGTCGGCAACCGCGGGTACTCCCCCACCGATCCGCCGCAACCAGCCGCCGCCACCGAACTGAACTTCCGTACCGACCTCGGTGTCTACGACGGCCGATTCGCCAACAACGGCTGGCTCCAGGAACTGCCCGACCCCATCACCAAGATCACCTGGGACAACGTCGCGATCGTCAGTCAGCGCCAGGCCGACCTCCTCGGCGTTAAGAATGGCGACCTGATCAAGATCACCGTCGGCAAGCAATCCATCGACATCCCCGCATGGATCATGCACGGCCAACCCGACCTGTCCATCACCGTGCAGCTCGGCTACGGCCGAACCCACGCCGGTCACGTTGGCAACGACGTCGGCGTCAACGTCAACACCCTCCGCGCCACCGGCAACATGTGGGTTGTTCCCGACATCCAGGCCGAAGCCACCGGCGATGATTACCAACTCGCCTCCACCGAACATCACCACGCCGTCGAAACCGACATGCTCCAGGAGATGCTCGATACCCGCGTCGACAAACTTGTCCGCGAAGCCGACTCCCTGGAAAAGTTCAAGCAGCACGGCGAATCAACCTTCCACGAGCATCACGCCGTCGACGTCAAACTCCAGCAGTTCGACAGCCCCGTCAGCTACGACGGCCACAAGTGGGGCATGGCGATCGATCTCAACAAGTGCATCGGCTGCAATGCGTGCGTCGTCGCCTGCCAGGCTGAGAACAACATTCCCATCGTCGGCAAGAGCCAGGTCGCCATCGGCCGCGAGATGCATTGGATCCGCATCGATCGCTACTTCAAGGACAATTCGCACCGCAAGGATGGCAACTCCAAAGCCACCGATCCGCAGATGGCCTATCAGCCCGTTACCTGCCACCACTGCGAAAACGCCCCTTGCGAGCAGGTCTGCCCCGTCGCCGCCACCACGCACGACTCCGAAGGCCTCAACGCCATGGTCTACAACCGCTGCATCGGCACGCGGTATTGCTCCAACAACTGCCCCTACAAGGTGCGGCGATTCAATTACTTCGACTTCCACGCACGCGACCCGCGCAACGACGGCAACACCGCGCCGTTCATCGATTTCCCCGACCAGCAGCAGCTCAAGCAGGTCGACGAAATGCACCGCAACGTCTACAACCCCGAGGTCACCGTGCGGATGCGCGGCGTCATGGAAAAATGCACCTTCTGCACCCAACGCATCACCGCTGCCCGCATCACCGCCCGCAATGAGTTCGTCGCCGGCGATCGCGAAACCGATCGCGTTGAGGATGGACAGATCGTCTCCGCCTGCCAGCAGACCTGCCCGACCCAGGCCATCGTCTTCGGCGATCTCAACGATCCCAACAGCCGTATCTCAAAACTCCAGCCCTCCACCCACGAAAACACGCACGGCCACGCCCGCGCTTACACCATGCTGGATGAACTAAACGTCCGCCCGCGGCTCAACTACCTCGGCCGCGTGCGCAACCCCGGCGGCAAACCCGCCGGCGCCGCCCCACACAACGCAGATGGTTCAACGGAAACTCACTAACCCACGATGACGACGCTGAACTCCGACACTCCGATGCCGCCTCCTGACGACAACACCGTCGATGGGCCAGGCACCCGCGCCGTCCTCGTGCAGGGCGACAAGGATTTCACCGCCGTCACCGAGACCGTCGTCGCCTTCACCGAGCAACCCAAGCCTTCCAAGGCCTGGATCATCGCCTTCCTCCTGTCCGCCTCGGTCCTTGGCATGCTCGGCCTGCTCATCGGATATCTCGTCTTCACCGGCGTCGGCATCTGGGGCAACAACTCCCCGGTCATGTGGGGCTTTCCCATCACCAACTTCGTGTTCTGGGTCGGCATCGGCCACGCCGGCACCCTCATCTCCGCCATCCTCTTCCTGTTCCGCCAGCGATGGCGCACCGGCATCAACCGTTTCGCCGAAGCGATGACCATCTTCGCCGTCATGTGTGCCGGCCTGTTCCCCGCCATTCACGTCGGCCGCCCCTGGCTCGCGTATTGGATGTTCCCCTACCCCAATCAGATGGGCACCTGGCCCAACTTCCGTTCCCCCCTGCTCTGGGACGTCTTCGCCGTCAGCACTTACGCCGTCGTTTCGGTCATGTTCTGGTACGTCGGCATGATCCCCGACCTCGCCACCCTCCGCGATCGCGCCACCACCAAGTGGCGCCAGCTCACCTACGGCCTGTTCGCCCTCGGCTGGCGCGGCACCAACCGCCACTGGCACCGCTTCGAGAAGACCTACATGATTCTCGCCGCCCTTGCCACGCCCCTCGTCCTCTCCGTTCACTCCGTAGTCAGTTTCGATTTCGCCGTCGCTCAGGTACCCGGCTGGCACACCACCATCTTCCCCCCGTATTTCGTCGCCGGCGCAATCTTCAGTGGTTTCGCCATGGTCCTCACCCTCGCGATCCCCTGCCGCAAGTGGTTCGGCCTCACCGAAATCATCACCATGCGGCACATCGATAACATCTGCAAGGTGATGCTCGCCACGAGTTGCATCGTCGGCTATGCCTACGGCACAGAACTGTTCATCTCCTGGTATTCCGGCGCCCCCTTCGAACAGTTCGCATTCCTCAATCGCGCACGCGGCAGCTACTCCTGGGCCTACGCCATCATGGTCGGCTGCAACGTCATCATCCCCCAATTGCTCTGGTCCAAACGGATGCGCCGGCACCTGGTCGCCATCATGGTCATTGCCATACTCGTGAACGTGGGTATGTGGTTCGAACGCTTCGTGATCATCATGTCACTCAGCCGCGACTTCCTGCCCTCCAGTTGGCAGGACTTCGCCGCCACCTGGGTCGACATCGCGATGCTCATCGGCAGCTTCGGCCTGTTCTTCACCTTCTTCCTGCTGTTCCTGAGATTCCTGCCTGTCGTCGCCATGGCCGAGGTCAAGGGCGTCATGCCCAAGGCCCACGCCGAATCCGATCACGACTTCGGGCCCGCCGAATACCGCTCCCTTGACGCCCGCTCTGAAGATGAAACAGCGCGCCGCAAGGAGGACTCATCGTGACCGCCGCGCACGGCTCACAATCCGCGCCCGCGCCGGACCAGCCCCAGCTCTACGGCCTGCTCGCCGAGTTCAGCAGTGTCGACGCACTCCTGCCCGCCGCCACCAAGGTCCGCGAGGCCGGCTATCGTCGCTGGGATTGCCTCACCCCCTTCCCCGTCCACAAGCTCGACGCCGCCATGGGCGTCCGCGCCACCATCCTCCCGTGGATCGTCCTGATCGTCGGCCTCAGCGGAATGTTCGCCGGCATCTTCCTGTGCTGGTGGACCAACGCCACCAGTTTCGATCTGCCCTTCGCGATCCGCGGCTACGCCTACCACATCAGCGGCAAACCGTTCTTCTCGCTGCCCGCCAACATCCCCGTGATCTTCGAAGTCACCGTCCTCGCCAGCGCCCTGGCCGCCGTCATCGGCATGGTCCTGATGAACGGCCTGCCGCGACTCAACCATCCCCTGCTCACCATACAGCGCACTCGGCGCTTGACCCAGGATCGCTTCTTCATCGCCATCGAAGCCGACGACCCCAATTTTGACCGCCAGGCCACCGAAGCCCTCCTGCAGGAAGCTGGCGCCGACGCCGTCGAGGAGGTGACCGAGTCGCCATGACCGTCCGCCTCAAGATGCCTCCGATTGGTTCGCTCCCGCGCTGGATGATCTACGTTGGCGTCATCGGCATCATCGCATCGTGGTTGCCCCTCACGCTCATCGCCCGCGCCCGCGTCACCAAGTCCGACAAGCCGCGCATCCACTTCTTTCAGGATATGGACGTGCAGCCCAGGTCCATGCCCCAGGCCCTCAACCGACAGTTCGCCGACAATCGCGCCATGAGGCCGCAAATCCCCGGCACCGTCGCCCGCGGCCATCTGAAACTCGATGATCATTTCTACCGCGGGTACGCAGCCGGAGAATTTGACATCAGCCCCGACACTGGCGAGCAAGAACCCCGCTGGCTCACCGGCTTCCCCGCCGGCATCGACGTCAACGAAAAATTCGTCCGCCGAGGCCAGGAGCGATTCAACATCTTCTGCGCCCCCTGCCACGGACAGGCTGGCTATGGAAGCGAGTCCGCCCTGATCGGAGATCAACCCATCTCTGCCCAGACCGGCTCCGTCCCCCGACGCACCGAACGCATCGGCCAGTCCTGGACCGTGAAGTCCATCCATTCCGATGTCGCCCGCGACTACCCCGAAGGCCGTCTGTTCGACATCGTCGGCTACGGCATCAACACCATGGCCGGTTACGCGGCGCAGATTTCCGTCAAAGACCGTTGGGCGATCGTCGCCTATGTCAGAGCCCTGCAACTGTCGCAGCATGCGACGTCCGCCGACGTTTCAGATTGATCGAGGAGCCACCCTTGGCCGACTGGTCCGGACATCACACCACCACGCTCGACCCCAATGAGGTCCGCGATCTGTCCCCCGTGCGCGGATTCGTCGGGCTCAAGGGCGTCGTCGGCGTGGTCGCCATGATCGTCGCCATCATCCTCGCCCTGCGCGGCACCGAAGCCACCGCCCGATTCTTCTTCGCCTATCTCACCGCCTTCGCCTTTGTGCTCAGCATCTCTCTGGGTGCCCTGTTCTTCGTGTTGATCCAGCACGTCACCTCCGCCGGGTGGAGCGTCACCGTCCGCCGCGTCGCCGAAGTCCTCGCCGCCGGCATCCCCTTCATCGCCCTCATGGCCATCCCGCTCATCTTCGGCATCAAATACCTCTACCCCGGCACCGCGCTCGACAGCTTCTTCAGATATGACCCCGAACACCCCGTCCACCTCAGCGCACTCAAGATCAACTGGCTCAGCGCCCCCTGGCTCATCACGCGCCTGGTCATCTACTTCGTTGTCTGGATCATCATGGCCCGCGCCTACCACCGCCTGTCCGTCAAACAGGACGTCTCCGGCGATCCCCAGCTTTCCATGCGACTCAAGAAATTCAGCGCCCCCTGCGTCATCATCTTTGCGCTGACCGTCACCTTCGCCTCGTTCGATCTGTTCATGGCCCTCGATCCCCAGTGGTTCAGCACGATCTTCGGCGTCTACTTCTTCGCCGGATGCGTCGTCAGCTCCGTCGGCGCGATGATCCTCGTTTTCAGCGCCCTCCAGGCCCGAGGTGTGATGGCCTCAAGCGTCAACACCGAACACTACCACGATCTCGGCAAACTCATGTTTGGCTTCGTGTTCTTCTGGGGGTACATCGCCTTTAGCCAGTTCATGCTGATCTGGTACGCATCCCTGCCCGAGGAAGTCGTCTGGTTCCACGATCGCGGCGCCACCACCGCTGCCGGCGGCGCCAACCAATGGACCAACTTCATCCTCGTCCTGTTGGTCGGCAACTTCATCCTGCCGTTCCTCGGCCTCCTGTCGCGACACGTCAAGCGCTCCCGCGGACCACTCACCTTCTGGGCCATCTGGCTGCTCATCCTGCACTACATCGATCTCTGCTGGCTGATCATGCCCAGCTTCACCGAAGCGTTGACCGCCGCCGATGTCACGATGATGATATTGTGTTTGATCGGCCTCGGCGGCATCTACCTCGCCCTCTGCGCCCGCGTCGCCGGACGCCGCAGTCTCGTGCCGACGCAGGATCCCCGTCTCGGCGAATCTCTGGAGTTCCATAACGCGTGAGCAGTGACCACCCCAATCCCGATCCTCAGCACGCCGACGCGCCCAGCGGACTGGACCTCAACTTCCATGTCATCATCGGCTTCGGCGTCATCTGCGTGTTGCTCGTGATCGTGCTCACCCTCCTGTCCTGGGCATGGGTCGGTTACATCGAAATCGGACTGTTCGACGAACAGGTCGTCGATCCCGAAATCCAGGAACTGGTCGAACTCCGCACCGAACAGACCGACCGCCTGCATCTCGATGGCCCTGTCAGAGATGGCGCCTTCTACCGTATCGACATCGACGATGCCATTGATCGCGTGGTCGCGCAATACGGCTCACCCGCACCCGCCCACAAGGGCAACGGTCTCTCAGACGGGGGTGACCCACGATGAACCTGTCGATGCGACAGTTCGCCCATCCCGTCCTCCTCTGTCTCGCGCTGTCGTGCGCCGCGGCGCCGGCCGCCGCCGAGAACGTCCAGTTCGTTCCTCCCGAGGTGCGCGACATACAGATCATCGAACATCTGGGCGGTCAACTGCCGCTCGATGCCGCCTTCACCGATGACAACGGCAAGCCCGTCCGCCTCGCTGATTACTTCAACCATGACCGGCCCGTCATGCTTAGCGTCGTCTACTACGAATGCCCCATGCTCTGCGGATTGGCGACCCAGGCCCTGCTCAACACCCTCAACCAACTCCCAGGCCGCCCCGGTGAAGATTTTGAAGTCGTCACCGTCAGCTTCGACCCCACCGAAACCGCCGACCTCGCGTTCGGTAAGAAAAAAAGCGTCATCGCCGAGTACCAGAAACCCGACGCCGCTGACGGCTGGCACTTTCTCGTCGGCACCGACCAAAACGTCAAAGCCCTCACCGACGCCGTCGGATTCCGATCCCGCTGGGACGAAAAATCCCAACAGTTCGCCCACGCCGCCGCCCTGATGATCATCACCCCCGATGGCCGCCTCTCACGCTATCTGCACGGCGTGTATTACGAACCGAAGGAAACTCAGGACGCTCTCCGCGCCGCCGCCGCCGGCCTCATCGCCGAACCCACGGATCCCGCCGTCGCCCGCTCCCTGTTCATGACCTGTTTCAAAGCCATCGTCGGTGAACAGGCCAACATGGTCACCCAGATTCTTCGCGGCATCGGCGCGCTGAGCCTCATCATCCTCGCCCTCGTCCTGGTTCCCCTTTGGATTCGCTCGGCCCGTGCCGGACGACAGAGCTGAAACAGATACCATGCTCATGAGCTGGCTCGCACAATCTGGTAGTACCCTCTGGATGCCGCCGCCCGCATCCGATATCGCCGGCCCGGTCGACTGGCTGTTCTATTTCATCCTCTACACTTCCTATTTCTTCCTCGCCCTCATCATCGCCCTGATGGTCTTCTTTGCCATCAAGTATCGCCGGCGCGATCCACGCGAAATGGGCTCCGGTCCAACCCACGGCATGGTCCTGGAACTCACCTGGACCATCATCCCCCTCATCATCGTCATGTTCATCTTTTTCAACGCAATCCCCGACTACTACCTCAGCGAGGGCGATCGCACCAATCAGTTGGAGATCAACGTCACCGGCAGCAAATGGCAATGGGATTTCCAATACGACAACAACCTTCACCACGGTGAACTCCACCTGCCCGTCAACCGACCCATACGCCTGAATATCAACTCCACTGATGTCGTGCACAGCGTCTACATTCCCGCCTTCCGCGCCAAGAAAGACGCCGTCCCCGGACGCAGCAACTACATGACATTCACCCCCACCCGCGTGGGCACCTACCCGCTGCTCTGCGCCGAGTTTTGCGGCACCCAGCATTCCGACATGCTCGCCAAAGTCGTCGTCCACCCCAAAGGCGGATACGAAAAATGGCTCGCAGAAGCCGCACGCAGTTTCCTCTCGGAGCTTGATGAAACCCAATACGAGCAGTGGAAGCTGCTTGTCACGCCAGAGGACCTGGACAACTTCCTCGCCCAATACCCCGAGCTCGAGGAGTTTGAAGACAAACTCACTACCCCCGCCATGTACGGCGAGGAACTGTACACCAAGGCCGGATGCAACCAATGCCACTCCATCGACGGCACCTCCAACACCGGCCCCACGTTCAAAGGCATGTACGGTCGCACCATCCGGGGCGAAACGGTTTTCAAGGATGACACGAAGCTCGAGACCTACTTCAATGCCGATTACGCCGCCGAGAATTATTTCCTCGAATCCATCCATGAACCCGGCGCGAAAGTCGTCAAGGGCATGAAGGACACCATGCCCGCCCAGAAGGGAAAGATCAGCGAACAGGAAGTCGGCGCCCTGATCGCATTCTTCAAGACACTGGAAAGCGGGCAGTAAGAAAGGCCGCGCATGTCGAGCATAGCTCATCCAAACGCGAACCCCTTGCCGGAACTCACTTCCGACAACTATCTCAACCACAGCCGTGGAATCCTCTCCTGGCTCGTGACCCTCGATCACAAACGCATCGGCCTGATGTACCTCGCCTCCGTCATCTTCTTCCTGATCCTTGGCGGATCGTTCGCGATTATCCTCAGGACTGAACTGTACGAGGTCGGCCGAAACATCCTCCCCCAGCTACCCAAGTCAACCGTAGGCGGCGACACCCAATACTTCGCCTGGACCGACACCTACAACCAGATGTTCACGCTGCACGGCGGGATTCTCGTCTTCCTGTTCATCATCCCCGCCATTCCCGCCGCCCTGGGCAATTTCGTCCTGCCCATCATGCTTGGCGCTAAAGACGTCGCCTTCCCCCGCCTCAACCTGATGAGTTACTACATCTACGTCGGCGGCGCGATCTTCTTCGTCCTCGCCCTCGTCGCCGGCGGGCTCGACACCGGTTGGACCTTCTACACCCCCTACAGCTCCAGCTTTGAAAAAGGCAGCGAGTTCCACTGGGGCGTTGTCTTCGCCGTCTCTGGCGCATTTATCCTCGGGTTCAGTTCAATCCTCACCGGCGTCAACTTCATCTCCACCATGCACATGCTCCGGCCCCCGGGCATGACCTGGTTCCGCATGCCCCTCATGCTCTGGGCCCTCTACGCCACCAGCGTGATGCAGATCCTCGCCACCCCCGTGCTCGCCATCACCCTTATGCTCCTGATCATCGAGCGCCTCTATGACGGTATCGGCATCTTCGATCCCGCCAGGGGCGGCGACCCCGTGCTCTTCCAGCACTTCTTCTGGTTCTATTCACACCCCGCGGTCTACATCATGATCGTCCCCGGCATGGGCATCATCTCCGAGGTCATCTCCACCTTCTGCCACAAGGCCATCTTCGGATACCGCTTCATCGCCTGCAGTTCACTGGCCATTGCCCTCGTCGGCTTCCTTGTCTGGGGACATCACATGTTCACCAGCGGCCAGTCCGCCCTCATCAGCACCTTCTTCGCCCTCCTGACGTTTCTCGTCGCGATCCCTTCCGCCATCAAGGTCTTCAATTGGCTGGCCACCATGTACAAGGGATCTATCGATCTGCGCACCCCCATGCTCTACGCGATGTTGTTCATCTGGGTGTTCACCGTCGGCGGCCTCACAGGCATGTTCCTCGGCGCTGTCTCCACCGACATCCACCTGCACGACACCTACTTCGTCGTCGCCCACTTCCATTACACCATGGTCGGCGGCACCCTCTTTGCCTTCCTCGCCGGCGTCCATTACTGGTTCCCGAAAATGTTCGGACGCATGTATAGCGAGCTGGGCGGACGCATCGCGTGGGCGATTGTCTTCGTCGGATTCAATCTAACCTTCATCTCCCAGTTCATCGGCGGCTCGCGCGGCATGCCCCGACGCTACGCCGACTTTGGCGAGAAACTCACCGAACTTGGATTCGGCGAGTCCCACGCCCAGCTATTTATCCAATGCCAGAAGATATCGACGATCGGCTCTTACATCCTCGGCATCGGCCTCGTCTGGGCCGCCATCGTCCTTGTCATCGCCCTGTTCAAGGGCAAACGCGCACCCAGCAACCCTTGGGGCGGCCCCACCCTCGAATGGCGCTGCGCCTCGCCGCCCATCCATGAAAACTTCGTCGACACCCCGACCGTCGGCGAACCCTACGACTACACCGGTATGCAGTACGACGAAACCAACGAGAACTACGTGGTGAACCCAGACGCCGCGCCGGCCCCACAACACTGATGCGCGCGTTGACTCGCCGCGAGACCTAACTGATGGCTGAACAGACCCCACACGACCCGAACGCTTCCGCCGAACCCGGCGCGCAGGGCGACCACGCGCACCCCGAGTTCCTCGCCCATCACTTCGATACCCCCCTGCGCCAATATTCCTCCGGCAAGCTCGGCATGTGGATGTTCCTCGCCACCGAAATCCTCATGTTCGGTGGCCTGTTCTGCGCCTACGCCATCTACAGCACCAACCACTCCGAAATGTTCAAAGATGGCCATCAACTGCTCGACAAAAAGTGGGGCGCGATCAACACCATCGTCCTCCTGATCAGCAGTTTCTCCATGGCTTGGGCTGTCAACGCCGCCCAGCTCTCCAAACGCAAGCTCTGCGTCGGCCTGCTCGGTTTCACCTTCGCCTGTGGCGTCGCCTTCATGTGCATCAAGTACGTGGAGTACAACCACAAGTTTGAGATGGGCGTCGGCCCCGGCAAGTTCTTCGACGAAGAATTCGTCAGGAACGACGAGAACTGGCTGCAACCCGACGCTCACGTCGACGCCGTCCACGACGAATCCGACCCCGACGACCACGCACCCGATCCGTCACCACAGGACCTCGCCCTCCAGCGCGTCCGCTCCACGGTCGTCCCCGCCGCTATCGGCCCCACCGGCCTCGCGCCGCCCAGGACCGACGATGACCACGGCGGCCACGGCGACAGCGAACACCATTACCCACGCCTTACCGCCGCGCAGGTCATCGGCGCCAAAAACTATTTCAACATCTACTTCGGCATGACCGGACTCCACGGCATCCACGTGCTCGTCGGCATGGGACTCATCCTCTGGATCCTCAGACGCGCCGCCAGGAACGAATTCTCCGCCGCCTACTACACCCCCGTCGATCTCGTCGGCCTCTACTGGCATCTGGTCGACCTCATCTGGATCTTCCTGTTCCCCCTGCTCTATCTGGTCACCTGATATATCGTCCCCCCGGACGCCTTCTACCATGGCAAACACCAGCGAAGCCCATCACGACGCCCACAGCGCCAGCCACGCCCACCCGCTGCCCATGAAGATCATGATCGGCGTCATCCTGGCCCTGCTCGTCCTCACATGGATCACTTACGCCGCCTCCACCGTCGACTTTGGAGCCGCCAACGTCTTCGTCGCCCTGTGCATCGCCGTGATCAAGGCCTCCCTCGTCGGCCTGTTCTTCATGCACCTGCGCTACGACAACATGTTCTACGGCCTGATCCTCATCTGCGCGCTCGGATTCGTCGCCCTGTTCATCGCCGTCACCCTCACCGATACAATCGAGTACAATCCTGATATGGCTCCGGCCGCTCAGACCGCCCAGCCGTGACGTGACGCCGAACGAGGGCCTCGTCATGAATGCCAATCCCGTCTCGTCCGCCAAAGTCAACCACACGCTGCCCAGCTATGCCGGGACGTTCGGCACCGCCGTCGTCATCGTCTCGCTCGCCATCCTCTTTGCCGCCAGCATCATCGCTTATCTCGTCGCCCGCCACGCCCACCCCGACCTCCCTCAGGCCGCCACACCCGTCGGGCTCTGGGTCAGCACCGCCTTGCTCATCATCCTCTCGCTCACCGCACACGCCGCCGTCGGCGCCGCCCGGCAGGACAATCAATCGGCGCTCCGCACTACCGTCATCATCTGGTCCGTCCTCGCCGTTGGCTTCCTCGTCGCCCAGACCGCCAATTGGATCACCTGGGCGCCGCCACTCTTCGATCGCCCACCCACCGGTGCCGAATCCGACAGCCTCTCCTTCTACAAGATGACCTTCTACGTCCTCACCGGGCTCCACGCCGCACATGTCGTCGGTGGTCTGATCCCCCTCGCCTTCGTTTGGCGCAACACCATGGCCGGCCGTTACACCCCCCAGACCTTCCACCCCGTGCGCAACTGCGCCCTCTACTGGCACTTCCTGGATGTCGTCTGGATCGTTATGTTCCTGGCGATCTTCGTAATCGGCTGACCCATCCCCGTTACCCCGAAAACACTTCGTCCACCCGTGAGATCACCCTCGCCAGTTCCGCCTCCGCCAGCACCGCCTCGCCCCCCGCGTCATCCACCGCATCGTCCGGTTCCAGCGGCACCCAACTCACACACCCCGCGTACTCCCCTCGGTTCAAGATCGTCCGCGGCTCCGCCAACCGGCCACAACGCAGCGCCAGCAGATAGATCGGATTCTCCGGCCGATAGTCGAACCGCATGTCAATCTGCGCCGCCGACCAGCAATGCAGATCATCCAGCCGATCGAACGCCGCCCGGCTCGGAACCCGCCAGATCCGTGCCGCCTCCGCGGACCCGCCCACCGTTAGCTCACGCGGCTCATCCAACACCACCACCCGATCCTGATACGCTGGCTTCATCGCCTCCGGCCGCTGATGCGTCCATGATGGAAACAGCGCGAACTGCGGATGCTCCAACTCAAACACCCCCGGCCCGCTCCGCTCGTGAATCCCTCCCTTGCGCAGCAACAGCGCCAACTCCCCCTCAAGCAACAGATCACAAATCACCGCCCATTCCTTCATCGCGACGTTCAGCATGGCCGCCAGTTTAGTTCCCTCCGTCTCGTTTGCTCAACCCCAACCCGGTTGTCCGCGCCCCGTCAATCGATAAGATGCGTCCTCGCATTCCCTCTGGAGCTACCCCCATGGAACTCAAGCCCACCATCGTCTACGACGATTTCGCCAGGCTCGACCTGCGCGTAGCCACCGTCCTCGCCTGCGAACCCCACCCCAACGCCGACAGACTCTTGAAATTGCAACTGGACGTCGGCCCCCTCGGCCAACGCCAGATCTGCGCCGGCCTCCGAGGCTTTCAGGAGCCCGACGACCTCGTCGGCAAACAGATCGTCATCGTCGCCAACCTAGAACCCCGAAAACTGCGCGGCGAAGAATCCAACGGCATGCTCCTCGCCGCTTCCGTCACCGCCTCCGCTGACGAGGGCGAACCCGATCAGATCACCGATATCCTTGTGTTGCAGCCCCGCGCCGCCGTGCCCCCCGGATCATCCGTCAGTTGATTGGCCTGTCCCACCAACCGCTCACGCCAACTACGCATCCGAATCTTCTGCCGTCGACTCTGCGCCCGATGCGTCCGGCTCTTCCGCGTTCTTGCCCGATTGGCCGTCCGTAATCGGCCTGTAGCCCACCCGTTCGGCCACCGCCTCCAGCGTGAACGGGTTCCCGCCCCCCTGCAACGACGCGTACAGATCGATCCGGTCCAGATCCGATAGCAGGTCCGGCAGTCGCTGCTCAAGTTCAGGCGTCGAAAACTGTTTTAGATCCGTCATGCGCACCACGCACAGACTGCGCAGGTGATCCACCGCCGCCGCCGCGAACTTGTATGACTCCGGCGCCTGGACCCACCCACCTGCTTGCTCGATCATGGACACCGTGTCGAACACCTCCCGAACCACCTCGTCCGCGCGGCCGATCCCCTCAATGCTCGTCGGCTGCATCCCCAGCAGGATCTGCACCAGTCCCTGGCTCGTCCGGTACACCGCATAAAGCGGTTGCCGTCGCGTCACCAGTGCCGGCTCCTGAACCGTCTCGCCAACCTGTTCTGCCAATGCCGCAAGACCTTCCTCCTTGGCCGTCGCCAGGTATTGGTCCTTGGCCTCCAGCAGCTTCCGATACGCCCGGACCTGTTTCGCATCCCGGATCACTTCCTCGCGCACTTCGTCAAGCGATGTCGGCGCCCGCTGCGGAGCCGAATCCATCACCCGAAACAGATACCAATTCCCATCAGCGTCCCGTAGCGGGTCGCCCGCCACGTCCGTCTGCAGCCGCCGCTCCAACAGCAGATGCACCTCGGGCGGCTCCAGCTCTCGTACCGACGCAATGTAATACGACGCCGGGTACACCGCCTCGCCCTTCTCAAGATACGCCCCGCCGATCCCATCCAGATTGTCGATCTCCGTCAAACCAATCAATGATTGTCCCAGGCGCACCACATCGCACTGCACCTCGTGCGTCTGCTGCAGATAGTTCGCCAATGCCTCAAAGTCCGGCGCGACGTAGCCCTCCCGAATCACCCAGTAGCCTTTCTCATCGCTCTGCCCGTCCGCGCTCGTCTCCGTCGCGGCCATCGCACGCTGACGTTCCGCCTTCAACCAGCTCTGTGCGTCCAACACCATCGTCGCGATCTTCGTCACCGCGCGCTGCTGACGCAGTTCCTCAACGATCTCGTCCTTCGCTTCCGATATCGTCTTCTGTCGGAATTCGCCCGCCGGCATCGTCGTCGGCGCCTCAGTCGCTTCGGGATCCGTCGGCGTCTCAGCGCCATCGGGTTCCGTCAATGGCGCCTCAGGCTCCGCCGGCACGTACGTCACGTACTTCGCCTGGTGCTCCCGGTAGTGTCGCTGCACATCCCGCGTGTCGATATCGATCGACGCCGCCACCCGCGACACCGGAATCGTCAGATACGCCAGCTTCACGCTCGCCGGACGCTGGTAACCCAACCCAAGCGGCTCGCCCGTCCCCGCCGCCGACGCGCGGTAAGTGTCGTAGAGCTCCGTAATTTCCGCTTCCGTTGGCTCCCCCGCCTCTTCTAGCAACAGATCCGCCGAAATCGTCACGAACTCCACCGTCGCTTCGGTCTCCCTGTCGTATGCCAGGTGATCCGCACCCGGCCGGCTCTGCGCCAGGATCTCCTGGAAAAACCCATCCCCCCTGACCCGCGTCACGCCCAGGATCACATCGTGAAGCTGCTCCACCGCCAGGTAGTCCTGCCAAGCCCGGACGATGTCATCGCGCGTGATCTTGGAGTTCGGACTGACTGTCCGAAGCATCTCCAGAAATCCCCTCTTCACCATCTCGTCAGCCGTCTGCTCGCCTTGCGCTCGACTTGACTCAATGCCCAGCCCACGCGCCTCTTCCAGCATCAGCATCCATTGCAGACCCACCTCAAACGCATCTCCGCTCGGCAGCAGTTGCGCATTGATCAGAGGCAGTTCCTGACGTAGCGCCCCCAACAGATCCACGTCACGTGCCGCGAACCGGATATCCGATTCCCGGATCGTCCGCTCCCCCACGTGCCCCCTGTCTGCGTCGCCCTGACCGACGCCCGCGAACTGAATCGCTGGACCGATCAAAAACAGAACCATCAGCACGATGATGCCCACCGGCAGAATCACGCGATTGTATTTACGGAAGAACTTGAACATGGACCGATCACTCCGCAAGCCGCACCATGCGCGGACCGCCGCGCTGACGCACGATTTTATTCAAATCACGCAGTATACGGACTGTCATCGGGTCGGTACAGCCGCACCGTTAACTTCTCGACCCGCCCTTTTTATCGGCCTCCACCCCCGCGCGCCGCATTCCCCGCACCCGCTTCCGCCGCTTCCGCCGCCGGATCGTGCCGCGCCGGCGGCAGCGCCTCCAGCCGCTCCGTCACGTTCGTCAAAAATGACGCCTCACCCAAAGTAAACTCAGAATTGTTCTGCGTGTGCGCATACCGCGTCCCGATCAGCCTCCGGATCCGATCGATCCGCGTCTGCGGCAGCGGATGCGTCTGCAAAAACTCCACACCGCCGCCCCCCGATTCCGCCTTGAAGATCTCCATCACCTGCAGCATCCCCATCGGATCGTAACCCACCGACGTCATGTACCGCAGCCCCAGATCGTCCGATTCCGTCTCATGGCTGCGACTGAACTTCAGCATCGCGAATCCGCCCGCCACGCCCCCCATCACCGCCACCCACTCCGAGTCCGTCGCCGCCGCCGCCGCACCCAGCCCCACCTGGAGAAGCATTTGCTGCGTCAACTGCTCGCCAATGTGCTTGCCCGTCACGTGACCGATCTCATGGCCCAACACCGACACAAGCTGCGCCTCGTTGTCCATCTTCTCCAGCAATCCCCGCGTGATGAATATCTTCCCCCCCGGCAGCGCGAACGCATTGATCATCTTCGAATCAACCGTGAAAAACTCCCACGGCAACGATTGCCGGCCGCTGTCCACAACCACCGTCGACGTCAGCCGCGATCCAAGATCCGCCACGTATTCACGAATCACCGGATCATCCACCTCACCGCCGAACTGTTCCACGTACTGCGGCGCGGTCTGATTGCCGATGCTGATCTCTTCGCCCGTCGACAACATGTTCAACTGGCTGCGGCCGGTCGCCGTGTTCGTCTGGCAACCCGTCATCGAAATCGCCGCCGCCAGCACCGCACATTTCATCAGCCCGATCATGGTCTTCGCCATTGGATTCATCCTTAAACAGGGGGTCCCGCTATTGGATTATACTCTGACGTCCGACCCACGGTTCGAGCCGGTCCAATACCGACCCGCCCCACGGAACACCCCATGGCCCCCGACAGTCCCCCGCCCGCATGGACCGACGACGACCTGTCCGACCCCCACGCCCATCCCGAAAAGGCGCGGCGCGTCCAGGAAATGTTCGCCGCCATCGCCGAACACTACGACCTCAACAACCGCGTCCACTCCCTCTGGCGCGATCAGGCCTGGCGACGCGCCGCCGTCCGCCTCTGCCACGTCCAACCCGACGATGTCGTCCTCGACGTCGCCTGCGGCACCGGTGACCTCACCCTCGCCTTCCGCCGCGCCGGCGCTCGCCACACCTTCGGCGCCGACTTCACCTACCCCATGCTCCAGATCGCCGATCGGAAGCACCACGCCCTCACCGACCGCATCCAGAACACCACCCGCTTCCTCGCCGCCGACGCCATGCGCCTGCCCGTGGCCGATAACTCGATCGACATCGTCTCCATCGCCTTCGGTATCCGAAACGTCACCGACCCGGCCGCCGCCATCCGCGAATTCCACCGCGTCCTCCGCCCCCGTGGCCGCGTCATGATCCTCGAGTTCTCCCTGCCCCGCTCCCGAACCCTCCGCAGCCTCTATGGCCTCTACTTCAACCACGTCCTGCCCCGCACTGCCACCTGGATCAGCCGCGATCGCACCGGTGCCTACAAATATCTCCCCCGCTCCGTCAACACCTTCCTCGACCGCAAAATCATGATCCAGATGCTCCAGGACGCCGGCTTCACCAACGCCACCTGCAAACCCCTGACGTTCGGCGTAGCTGCCGCTTACCATGCCATCCGATAAATCAATCCAACAACAACACGCCGACCCGTCCCGCATCTCGCCCCCGCCCGCCGCCCGCCACAGTAGATAGATGTCGGTGGCAACCCGCAGTCTGCGGTCCGCCCCGTCACAAGCCCCTCTCCCTGAAGTGTTGCCCATAGCCCCCCGCGCCCGCTCCCTGCGGTCGAGCGCAACTGGCCGCCGGGAGAATCTCCCACCGCCACGCCTCATCCCTGCTCATGTCTGCCCGGTACCACCGACGCGTCACGAATCGCCGACGCCGTCAACCCCAATGGCCCCAAACGGCCCGCCACTCTGGCCCTCACAACCGTCACAGCTGTTAAGATAGATAAACTGAGGTAAATAGTAAAGAAGAAATCCGCCCCTGTCCGATGCTTGAGGTGTCAGACAAACGGGTCTGGCATCCCCCTGGGCTGGGACTGGGGGCATTGGGCGAAACCACCCGCGCTGGAGCGCGGAATGAGACACGCGTCGCATCGGCACGAGGCCGGACCCCGACGCACGACATTGCACTTGGAGGTCACGAATGAGTCAGCAGGTCATGGTCGAACGGTTCTTTGAAACACTCATCTCCGGCAACCGTGCCGATTCCCGCGCCATCCTCGATGAATGCCTCGTCGCCGACATCCCCGCCGAACGCATCATCGAACGCCTCTTCTGGCCCACCCTCGAAATGATCCAGAAGATGTACAAGCTCGATAACTTATCGGTCCTCTCCCATCACTTCGCCACTCGGCTGCTCCGCATGCTCGTCGATCAGACCCAGATGCGGCTCGAAGCCAAACCCCAAAACGGAAAACGCATCCTCCTGATCTGTGGCCCCGATCAACAGGAAGAACTCGGCGCCCAAATGGCCGCCGACATGCTCGAAGCCGCCGGCTACGAAGTCTTCTTCGCCGGTGGGGGCGTCGCCAACGACGAGATCGTCGAGCAGATCGGCTCATCAGAGCCCGACCACCTCGTCGTCTTCTCATCCGCTCCCTCCGACTTACCCCACATCCGCCAACTCATCGATCGCATCCATGACCTCGGCATCTGCCCCCGCATGCAGGTCGTCGTTGGCGGCGGCGTGTTCAACCGCGCCGACAGCCTCGCCCAGGAAATCGGCGCCGACCTCTGGGCCACCACCCCCAACGAACTCGTCGACAAAATCGACAACGAATCCGACCGCCGTGCCCCCGCCGACCAGCGCACCGTCGGTCGCCGCCGCCGCACCACGGTCGCCGCCACCGCCGACGACCCCGTCAGCGCCGCCGCCTGATCCCGTCAACCTGATCCAACCAAAACCAGGGGCGTCATCTTTCAACCGGATGACGCCCCTGTCTCATTTCAACAATCACAATCCAACCCCCGGCCGGCCGTCACGATTCCGGCATCTCCTGCGCATCCGGCAGCGGTGGGGGGGCGTGCCCTTGCAGCGCCGCCAGAATCTGCTCCACGTGGATGTGGCAGTTCTCAATGAACAGGCGGTACGACTGCTGCGATCCCCCCAGCGCCGTCCCCGCCACGTAGATCCCCGCCACGTTCGTCTCTCGCGTCGCCGGATCGTGCATCGGCGCTTGCTCCACCCCCTCTAGCTCGACCCCCGCCCGCGCGAACAAACTCATGTCCGCCTCATACCCCACCAACAGCAGCACCGCATCCGCCGCCACTTCTTCCTCCGCTCCGTCCCCCGCGCTCGGCCCAAGCGTCACCGTCGTCCGCGTGATCCGACGCGGCGTCGTGTTGTGGTAACACGCGATCTCCCCCCGTTTGATCCGCCCCAGCAGCTCCGGCAACAGCCAATACTTCACGCTCTTTTCATCAAACGCACCCCGCCGATAGCTCATCGTCACATCCGCCCCCGCGTGATAGCACCGCAGCGCCGCCTCCGCCGCCGAGTTCTTTCCGCCCACGATCAACACCCGCCGCTGACAATACTCATGCGCTTCCTTGAAGTAATGACTCACGTGCTCCAGATCCTCCCCCTCGATCCCCAGCCGGTGCGGCCGATGCATATCACCCGTCGCCAGCACCACCCGCCGCGCTCGATACCGCTGCGTCCCCCGCGCCGGCTCCGTCGTCATCAAAAACCCATCACCCGTCCGCTCGATTCCCACCACCGGCTCGTGCGTCTTCACCTCCAACTCAAACGCCAGCACCAGCGACCGCAGATAAGACAGATACTGCTCCCGCGAACACTTGCCCTGATCGTCCGTCTGGATTGGCACACCCGCAATCGCAATCCGGTCGTTTGAGCTGAAGAACGTCATCAACCGCGGAAACCACGTGATCGTCTGCGCGATCGATCCCTTATCAAATTGAACGTAATCAATCCCCGCCCGTTTCAGCGCGATCGCCAGTTCCAGCCCGATCGGCCCCGCCCCCACAATCGCCACGTCCGTTTCAATCATGGTGCCACGCTCGCTACCCGCCGCCAACCATCACGACCCGCATCATAGTCCCCCGCCCCCATCCCTTCAGCCGCCGCCGATTCCCGTGCGCCGGATTTGTCACCCCCTGCCCCCACGTTAGAATCGCCCACCGCGAACCCGCCGCAGCCGCCATCATGTTCCGCCCCACGCAAGGATGCCTCCCATGCCCAACGCCAACGCCCAAACCCTCCGCGTGCACAACCGCATCCATCGCGATTTCACCGCCCATCCCATCACCATCGGCGTCCCCTGGCCCCAGGGCGATCTGACCGACGTCGCCGCCCTCTCGGCAACCGATGAAAGCGGCAACACCATCCCCGCCGCATTCAAATCGCTCAATGCCTGGCCCGATGGCTCCATCCAATGGGCCCTGATCGATACCGCCGTCGACCTCGCCGCTTCCGGTGATCGACACCTCACCGTCCGCGCCGAATCCGCCGCCGCGCCCGACCTTGCGCACCCCATCATCGTCCACGTCGACGGCGATCAGGCCGTCATCGGTAACGGTCGCACCGCCCTCACCGTCTCCGCGCAGCCCGGCCAACTCGTCCAATCTTGGACCGCCGACGGCCGGCCACTCGCCGAACCCGACGGCCTCGACATCACCTTCGAGGATGAATCCGGCCAGCAATACTCCGTCCGCGCCGCCGCCAAGACGCTCTCCATCGAACACGCGAACCCCCTCCGCGCCATCCTCCGTGTCGAAGGCAAACACGCACCCGCCAGTGGCGACGGACTCCTCGACTTCTTCATCCGATTCGAAGTCTTCGCCGATCGGCCCGAAGTCAAAATCACCTACAGCTTCCGCAATCGTGAACTGCCCACCCCGGGCATTGTCATTCAAAACCTGCGCATCCAACTCAACACCACCGTCGCCCCCGATGCCACACGCTGTTTCACCGCTACCAATCGCACCCGCCACTACCTCAACCAGTTCATGCGCGTCAACAACGAAGACCCTCACATCATCGCCTCCGACACCGGCGATATCGATAACTACAAAGAAGCCCACGATCCCAAAGCGTCTCACGGCGAATGCTTCGTCGCCAATCCCGATGTCCTCCACGACCCCCACGAAGACAAGCCCTGGTTCCTTCGCGATCAGAAGTATCGCAAACAAGCCGGCGGCGAAAAATGCGTCTGGCCCTACCTCGCCCTCCTCGACCCCCAGGGCGGTGTCCTCACCGCCATCGGAGCCATGACCTCACTCCACCCCAAGGAACTCACCGTTCAGGGCTCAACGTTCACCTACGGCTTGTTTCCCGACTGGGCCGGCCCCCTCAGCATCACCCAGGGCGCCGGGCGCTCGCACGTCATCTACGTCTCCCCCGTCCCCGCCGGCGCCGATGACACTGCCATCCAGGACCAGTACCTCGGCTGGGAATTCGGCGGCATGTACTCCCACGTCCCCGCCTCCGAACCCGTCGAGATCGCCCACGACATCGACCACGTCCGCCGGTGCGAAGTGTTCGGCATCCACATGCTCCCCGCCTACGATCCCGACAAGCACTTTCTGTTCGAGCGCAAAGTCACCAACAACTGGATCGGCCTCAGCCTCGGACAACTCGGCGCCATGGACCAAGTTAGCCAATGGCCCGCGTCCGGATTCTGGTCCCACGGCGATCCCGGCGCCGGCAACAACGAAGAAATGGCCGGCGTCCCCTATTTCCAGAACTATCTTCGCAGCGGCTTCTACGGATGCTTCGAACGCGCCCTCGTCGGCGCGCGGCACATGATGGAAGTCGATCACGTTGCCTTCAGCATCGACGGCTTCCAGGACGGCGGCATGTGCGCCCACTGCCTCAATCACAACGACGGCTCCGTCTATCCCTCCCACGAATGGTTCACCGAATTGCTGTTCGCCTACGCCCTCACCGGGGATCAACAGTTCAAGGACACCGCGCTCCGCGCCTGTGAAAACCTCCTCTACTGGATTCATTCCGAAATGGGTTTCCACATCATCAGCTCCGACCAGCGCGAAGCCGGCCAACCCCTCATCAATCTCACCTGGTGCTATCAGTTCAATCCCGACCAGCGATACCTCGACGGCTGCGCCAAAATCATCAACGAATACCTCATGGTCAATGCCAAAAAGCACGGCCGCATGCTCGACGAACTGCCCCGATCCATGCCCGTCAAGATTGCCAGCTACGGCGACTACGCCGCATGGGAAGGCATGTTCTGGTACTGGACCATCACTCGAGACGAATCCGTCAAGCAGTTCTTCCTCGAACAAATGGAGTGGCGACTCACCGAACCGTTCTGCGCCATGCACGGCGGACACCGATCCACCGATTACAACCCCATGGCCTACGCCTACATCATGTCCGGCGATCGCAGATGGGTCGATCAGGTCTCCCGACCCCTCCGTGCCGTCTTTCGCGCCGCGGGGTGGACCATCTCATGGGTCCACATCATGTACGCACTCAATGTCGGTCTGGAACTCGGCGTACTCAGCGACGATGATGTGCTGATCAATTAAACACGCGTCCCCTCGCGAGACAGGAGATCATCATGGCGGATCTGAACGTCGGGATCGTCGGACTTGGCTGGGTCGCCGGCGCGCACATCGAAACCTTCAAGAACGTCACCGGCGCCAACGTCACCGCCGTCTGCTCCCGTCGCAAGCTCGACCCCGCCGCGCTCCAGGCCGAGCACGGCACCCCCCTCAAGGTCTACAATAGCTACGCCAAAATGCTCGCCGACCCCGACATCCACGTCATCGACATCTGCACCCCGCACCCCAGGCATCCCAGACAAGCCATCGACGCCGCCAAAGCCGGCAAGCATCTCATCATCGAAAAACCCATTGGCATCGATTGGCCTCAGGTCAAGCAGGTCCGCCAGGCCATCAACCGCGCCGACGTCTGCGCCATGGTCTGTTTCGAATGTCGTTTCAGCGCCCACTTCACCATGATCAACAGTGTCCTCAAACGCGGACTCCTTGGCGACCTCCACTACGCCGAGGTCGACTACTACCACGGCATCGGGCCCTGGTACGGCCAATACGATTGGAACATCAAACGCAACATGGGCGGATCGAGCCTCCTCACCGCCGGCTGCCATGCCCTCGACTCCCTCCTGATGTTCATGAACGACAAGGTCGTCGAAGTCAGCAGCTACCAATCTCAGTCCACCGACAAAACCTTCCAGAAATACGAATACAAAACCACCAGCGTCACCATCCTCCGATTCGCCGCCGGCCAGACCGCCAAAGTCACCTCGTGCGTCGACTGCTATCAGCCTTACTACTTCCATATCCACCTCGTCGGCTCCGACGGCAGCCTCCTCGACAATCGCTTCTTCTCTAAGAAACTCCCCGGCATGACCAAAGATCGCTGGAGCACTCTCGAAACCGCAACCATCGATTCCGGTGACGTCTCCGACCACCCCTACCAACCCCAGTTCCAGGCCTTCGCCGACGCCACCAAATCCAAAAAGCCCATGCCTCTGACCGACTTCGACATCGCATACGAATCCCACCGCGTCGCCTTCGCCGCCGACCTCGCCGCCAAAACCAACAAACCCGTTAAACTGTCGCAAATGAAATAAAAAACGAGTCGACTCCCCCGAATATGATTGACCGCCGCAGGCGAACGCGGCACCCCTGCAACACCCTCAATCCTCAACCTGCGCCCGATACGCCTTCTGCACCGGGATCAACACTTCCAACACCCCGTGCAGCACCTCCGCCGGCGTCGGCAACGCATCCACGTCCGCGATCAACCCCTTGTCATAGTGCGCCAGCACCGGCGTCGTCTCTTCCTCATACACCCGCCACCGATTGCGAATCACATCCTCTTTCGTGTCGTCCAGTCGATTCTCTTTCAGCGCCCGCCGGCGCAGCCGCTCGATCATCGCCTCATCATCCGAGCACACCAGATGCACGATCTTCAACACGTCAATGTGCGCATCCAGCATCCCCGCCTGCGGGGCGTTCCGCGGAATGCCGTCCAGAATCAATAGATCATACGCCGGATCATACTGCCCGCTCTGCGCCTGATTCTGCAAATGCGCATGCCACATCCGCACCGTCACGTCGTCCGGCACCAGCTCGCCCTTCGTCGAGTATTCCAGGAACACGCGCCCCAGCTCCGAGTTTGCGTTGAGCTGGCGGAACACATCCCCGCACGAAAGATGAAAGAAACCGGGAATCGTCCCGATCGCCTTGCCCTGCGTGCCCTTGCCCGATCCAGGCGGACCGAACATCAATACCGTCGGGTAACGTTCTGACATATCCGATTGCTCCTGCGCTCCATGCGATCATCGGTCATCGCTATCGCGCCCCACACATGCTAACGGCAGTCGCTGCCCCAGTTCAATCCGCCGCCCCATCGCTAACGCTCAACCCACCCCGCTCATTTCATCAACTCCAGATACTGCTCCGATTCCTCCAACAGATCAACCGGCTCTTGATAGTCATCCACCCCCGGAGTCAACACAACCAGCAGCCGCTGATCGCCCCCCGGCATCCGCACGGCGCCCACCGCCGTACGATATCCCTGCCGTCGGCACACCACCCCCAACTCATATTCCAGCAGCCCCGCCCCCAGCTCGTCGATCCCCGCCGCAAACCAACCGCCGTCACCGGAAAACGTCGACCCCAGCGGCTTGCGACCCAGACTCCGCGGCGACAACGTCAGCTCCAGCGACGCGCCCCCGATCCCGCGCTGCTCCAGCCGCGGATCATCCGCCCGCGTCACCAACACCATCGGCTCTGGCCCCTCGACCACGTGCCCGCGCAACTGATAAGTGCCGCACCCCGCCCACCCCGTCACCACGATGGCCGCCAAACACCGAATCGAATTGAAAATGAAATGCCTCAACCCGGTCTCACGCCGCCTCACGGTTTGACCAGCTCCTCGATCTTCGGCAGGTCTTTCAGATTCGCCAGTCCAAACAACTCCAGGAACGTCTTCGTCGTGCCGTACAACATCGGGCGCCCGATCTCCTCCGCCCGACCCACGATCTTCACCAGATGACGATCCATCAGCGTGCGAATCACCTCGCCGCTCGACACCCCGCGCACCGCCTCGATCTGCGCCCGCAGCACCGGCTGCCGATACGCGATGATCGCCAACGTCTCCAGCCCCGCCGGCGACAATCGGTTGTCCACCTTCGTGCGATGCAGTTGCGCCAGCACATCCTTGAACGCAGGTAACGTCAATATCTGATACCCGCCCGCCACCTGCTCGATCCGGAAGCTCCGCCCCTGCGCCTCGTATTCCGTGTTCAAAGCCTTGATCGCATCCGTCACCCCGCGCGTCGCGTCCAACTCCAACACCTCCGCGATGCGCCCCGCCGTCAGCGGACGATCCACCGACAGCAATATCGCCTCAACCCGCTGCCCCAGCAGCACCGGATCCACGTCACTCGCCGGCGCTTCAACCACCACCGGCGTTTCGATCCGTTCATCCACTTTTTCTTGAGTTTCCGTCATGCCCACATTCTAACCCGCTTCTGGATTCGGTACACATTTGATAAGCTTCAGCCGACACGGCCGACCTCGCGGCCGACCCAGGGGACCATCGTGGCCGTACATGTCGCCGTGCTCAAGCCCGTCCCGCTCAAGCTCATCCTCGACGGCCGCAAAATCATCGAATCGCGCCTCACCCGCCAGTCCCGCCCTCCCTTCGGCCGCATCAAACCCGGCGAACGCATCTACATCAAACAGTCCGGCGGTCTCTTCGCCGCCGTCGCCGTCGCCCACCGTGTCTGGATGGCCGACGACCTCACCCCCGCCGACGTCGATCAGATCGCCAAAACCCACAACCGCCACATCTGCGGCCCCCCCGATTACTGGCACGAAAAACGCACCAATTCCCGCTACGCCACCCTCATCTGGCTCCGAGACGTCCAGCCCACCACCCAGCACCCTCGCTACCGCCCCCAAAACATGCGCGCCTGGTACACCCTCGATGACGCTGCCGATCCCATCGCCGCCTCCCTGACCGCCGCACGCAACCGAAGCTGGCAAACCCCCATCACCCCCGGTTGCCTCACCCAGGGCTACCTCAAACTCACTGCCTGCCTCGATAGATTCCCCGCCGATTCTCTCGGCGGCCCATCCAACGCCCGCGCCACCCGGCGTCTCAAACTCCATCTCGCCCAAGGCCCAACCATCGAAACCGACATCGTCCGATCCGCCCGCATCTTCCGCTGGCGCGGCTGGAAGCCTTGGCTCAAACAACACCGCCTCCGCCCCGGCGACGCCGTCCGCTTCACACCCATCGCCAAACATGCCTATCGTGTAGAACCCGTGAAGCGACGATGAACATGCCGACAACACCAATCACCACCGATCCCAACACCCTCCCCCTGGACGACCTGTTCGCTCAGCTCATCGACCCCGCCGCCCTCGACGCCCTCATCGACCGCGCCTTCACCGAAGACCTCCACGACCGCGGCGACATCACCTCTCAGTCAACGATCGACGCCGATCAGCCCACCACCGCCGCTATCCGCGCCCGCCAGCCCGGCATCTGGTGCGGCGCCAACGTCATCCCCCGCATCGCCGCTCTGCACGATCCATCACTCACCATCACCGACATCCTGCCCGACGGCTCACGCCTCACCCCCGGCCAATCCCCCGCCCGCATCGCCGGACCAACCCGCAGCCTCCTCACCGTCGAGCGCACACTCCTGAACTTCGTCACCCACCTCTCCGGCATCGCCACCCTCACCGCCCAATACGTCGACGCCGTCGCCCATACCCGCGCCGCCATCTTCGACACCCGCAAAACCATCCCCGCTTTCCGCCCCCTCGCCAAACACGCCGTCCGTTGCGGCGGCGGCCGCTGCCACCGCATCGGACTCTTCGACGCCATGCTCATCAAAGACAATCACCTCGCTCACCTGCCGCTCGACGATTGGCCCACAGCGATCAACGCCGCCGCCCAGCGCGCCCGCGCGCTCCCCGACCCGCCCGCCTTCATCGAAGTCGAGGTCGACAACCTCGACCAACTCCGCCGTGTCGTCGACTGCGATCTCGACCTCATCCTCCTTGACAACTTCACCCCAGACGACATGCGCCGTGCCGTCGCCGTGCGCGACGACCTTCGCCCCGGACTTCCCCTCGAAGCAAGCGGCGGCGTCGACCTTACTTCCGTCCGCCGAATCGCCGAGACCGGCGTCGACCGCATCGCCGTCGGCGCGCTCACCCATTCCGCGCCCGCCCTTGACCTCGGCCTCGACAACGACAACAACTAACCCCCAGCCCCACCATGACAGACCCCCAATCCCATTACACCCCCGATCAGCAACGCGAAATGCTCGCCCTCGTGCGCGACATCGTCACTGATGTCCTCTCCGCCCGCCGCCCGGCGCGCCGACCCACCGCCGACTACCCCGACTATCTCCAGGCCCCGCGCGGTTGTTTCGTCACCCTCCACCATCGCCACGGCCGACTCCGCGGCTGCATCGGCACCTTCGATGATGCCCGCCCTCTCATCGAATCCCTCACCGAAATGGCCGGCGCCGCCACCCGTGATCCGCGCTTCATCACCAACGGCCCCGTCGTCCTCGCCGAACTCAACGATCTCCTCATCGAGATCTCCGTCCTCACCCCCATGCAGCCGATGGAAGACCCCCTCGACCTCCGCATCGGCACCGACGGTATCTACATCCGCGCCGCCGACCGCTCCGGTTGCTTCCTGCCCCAGGTCGCCCCCGAGCAGGGCTGGGATGCCACCGAGACCCTCACCTATTGCTGCGCCCACAAGATGGGCCTCGACGCCAACGCATGGCGTTCCCCAACCGATCTCGAATTCTTCCGCTTTCAGGCCATCGTGTTCGGCGAATCGGCGCCCGAGGTCCTCGCGGACGTCGCACCATGACCCAGGCTCTCACCCCGCCCGCCGATTTCCAATCCCGCTGCGCCGACCTCGGTCTCGACCTCGCGCCGACCGCCATCACCCAGCTTGGCCAATACCTCCACCAACTGCTTGAGACCAATCGCAAGTTCAACCTCACGGCCATTCGTGATCCCACCGACGCCTGGCATCGACACATCCTCGAATCCCTCACCCTCCTCCCGCACCTGGCCGATGCAAAACACGTCATTGATATCGGCAGCGGTGGGGGGGCGCCCGGCCTCCCCCTCGCCATCGCCCGACCCGATATCCACATCACCCTCGTTGAGGCCACAGGCAAGAAGGCCCGATTCCTCACCGACACCGCTGCCGCCCTCGACCTCCCCAATACCACCGTCCTCGCCGACCGCGCCGAAACTCTCGCCCAAGCATCCGACCATCGTGAACAACACGATGTCGCCCTCGCCCGCGCCGTCGGACCCATGCGCGTCCTGCTCGAACTCACCCTCCCCTTCGTCCGCGTCGGCGGCCGACTCCTCGCCCTCAAAGGCGAAACCATCGAATCTGAACTCCGCGACGCCGGCGACGCCCTCATGATCCTCGGCGCCGGCGACATCGGTTTCCACGACGCTCTGCCCGACTCCGACGACCCCGCCGTCATTGTCCAGGTCGCCAAGGACCGCCCCACGCCACCCGAATTCCCCCGCCGACCCGGCATCCCCAAACAGGACCCCCTCTGACCCCAACTCACCCCGCTCCCTTACCATATTCACCCCATGCCCATCGATGTCGTCCAAACCCTCGGCCCCGACGGCCCCATCGCCAACCGACTCGGCGATGCCTACGAACCCCGCTCCGAACAATCCGACATGGCCCGCGCCGTCGATACCGCCCTCGACCACGGCTCATCCCTCGTCGTCGAAGCCGGCACCGGCGTCGGGAAATCCTTCGCCTATCTCCTGCCCGCGATCCGCGCCATCGTCGAGCGCGACCAGCGCGTCATCGTCTCCACCCACACCATCAGCCTCCAGGAACAGCTCATCGAAAAGGACATCCCCCTCCTCTCCGGCGTCCTTGATGCTGAGTTCAGCGCCGTCCTCGTAAAGGGCCGACAGAACTACCTCTCCGTCCGCCGCCTCGCCCTCGCCTCCCAGCGCGCCGAACAACTGTTCAGCCACGCACCCGAACGCCGCACCCTCCATCAAATCGAAGACTGGGCCTACGACACCGACGACGGCTCGCTCAGCACCCTCGGTTCGCTCGAACGCCCCGCCGTCTGGGATCGTGTCCAAAGCGATTCCGGCAACTGCATGGGTCGCAAGTGCTCCACCTACGATCGCTGCTTCTACCAGGCCGCCCGCCGACGCATGGAAAACGGCGACCTGCTCATCGTCAATCATGCCCTGTTCTTCTCCGACCTCGCCCTCCGCGCCAACGGCGTCGGCTTCCTCCCCCCCTACGACCACGTCATCCTCGATGAAGCCCACACCATCGAAGACGTCGCCTCCGAACACTTCGGCGTCGCCCTTTCCGAAGCCGGCGTCCGCCACCTGCTCAACTGCCTCTACAACACCGCCCATCACAAAGGCTTCCTCGCCTCGGTCAACATCAAAGACCCCGCCGACCGCCCCCTCCTCGATCGGGCTATCCAAGCCGTCCACACCGTCTCCAATATGGCCGACGTCTTCTTCGGCGAGCTCGCCGCATGGCAGCAGCGCCACGGCCGATCCAACGGCCGCGTCAGCGAACCCAACTTCATCGAAAACCAACTCACCCCCGCCCTCAACGACCTCGCCCTCACCCTTCGCTTGCTCAGCCCCAAAGTCAAAACTGAAGCCGACCAATACGAACTGTCCAGCTACCTCCAACGCGCCGATCACGATGCCGCCGCCGCCCAGACCTGGCTCGACCAGTCCATCGACGGCTGCGTCTACTGGCTCGACGTCACCGGCCGACCCGGCGCCCAGCGCATCAAACTCCAGTGTTCACCCATCGATGTCTCCCCCATCCTCCGCGAACAGCTGTTCAATCGACTCAATGCTGACGCCAACCCCGTCGGCGTCGTCCTGACGTCCGCCACCCTCGCCACCGACGCCCGCACTCAATCCGCCCCCGACCCTTCTCCCCCCCCTCACGAAGTGCAACTCGATCGACCCACCGAGTCCGACGCTGCTTTCGCCCACCTCATTGCCCGCCTCGGATGCGATGATGCCGACACCCTTCTGCTCGGCTCGCCCTTCGACTACGCCGCCGCCGTCCGACTCATCGTCGACCTCACCATGCCCGAACCCAACGACCGCGCCTTTGCCGACGCCCTCGGGCCCCGCATCCTCCACTACGTCCGGCAGACCAATGGCGGCGCTTTCGTCCTCTTCACCAGCTACCAGATGCTCAACACCGTCGCCGACTGGATCGGCCCCCACCTCCAGCAAATCGACCACCCCATGCTCGTCCACGGGCGCGACGGCCCACGCTCCATGCTCCTCGACCAGTTCCGCGCTCAACCCCGCGCCGTCCTGCTCGGCACCGACAGCTTTTGGCAGGGCGTCGACGTCCAGGGCGACGCCTTGCGTAACGTCATCATCACCCGCCTGCCCTTCGCCGTCCCCGACCGCCCCCTCACCGAAGCCCGCATCAATCGTATCAAGGAAGCCGGCGGCAAGCCCTTCTTCGACTATCAGATCCCCGACGCCGTCATCAAATTCAAACAAGGCTTCGGCCGACTCATCCGCTCACGCACCGACCGCGGGCAGGTCGTCGTCCTCGATCGCCGGCTCATCGCCAAGCCCTACGGCCGACAGTTCATCCGCGCCCTGCCCCCCCTCACCGTCGAACACGTCAACCACGTCGACCCCTCAACCGTTGACTGACCCCGCGCTGCCGCCGCATCCCGCCGCGTTGGCCGCCCCGCGCCGTTCGGGTATCGTGCACGCATCATCCTTCTTTCCTAGGATCATCCCTCGATGCTCAGCGAAGTCTTCAAAGCCTACGACATCCGCGGCGTCTACCCCCGCCAACTCGATGACAAAATCGCCCGACGCATCGGCTGCGCCACCGGCCTTTACCTCAAACAACAGCTCACCGGCCGAGACGCCTCCGACCCCATGCTCCAGCACGTCGTCGTCGGCCGTGACATGCGCAAATCCAGCCCCCGACTCGCCAACGCCCTCATCCACGGCCTCCGCGCCGCCGACATGAATGTCCTCGACGTCGGCATGGTCGATACCTCGTTCATCTACTTCGCCATCAACCACCTCGGCTGCGCCGGCGGCATCCAGACCACCGCCAGCCACAACCCGCCCCAATACAACGGCTTCAAAATCAGCGGTCGACACGCCGCCCCCATCGGTTCCACCACCGGCCTTGATGACATCAAGCGCAAAGCCGCCGCCCTCCGCAAGGATCCCGTCAAGAACCCCGATACCCGCGTCGAGCAGCGCGACCTCTGGGATGACTACCGCCAACACGTCCGCAGCTTCCTCACCCTCAAACGCCCCCTCACCGTCGTCGCCGATGCCTCCAACGGCATGGCCGGCCGCGTCCTGCCCGAAGTCTTCGATGGCGTCGACGACCTCGACCTCATCTCCCTGAACCTCGAGATGGCCGGCAAGTTCGCCCACGACCCCAATCCCCTCGTCGCCAAGAACATGATCCCCACCCAACAGGCCGTGCGAAAACACAAAGCCGACCTCGGTGTCTGCTTCGACGGTGACGCCGACCGCTGCATCCTCACCGACGAAAACGGCGACATCATCGGCTGCGACCTCCTCGGCGCACTCATGGCCAAGCACTTCCTCAAATCTCATCCCGGCCAACCCGTCGTCTACGATCTCCGTTCCAGCAAAGCGCTCATGGAGACCGTCAACGACCTCGGCGGACAACCCATCCGCGCCCGCGTCGGCCACGTCTTCATCAAACAGATCATGCGCGAACTCAACGGCCTGTTCGGCGCCGAACTCTCCGGCCACTCCTACTTCCGCGATAACTTCTACGCCGACTCCGGATTCATCACCTTCGCCACCGCCCTCACCATCCTCTCCAACACCACCAGACCCCTCAGCAAACTCATTAAACCGTTTGCCCGCTACGCCCAGTCCGGCGAAACCAATTTTGAAGTCGAAGACAAGGACGAAATGATCGCCCGCCTCCGCAAAACCTATCGCGGCCGCGGCGAAATCGACGATCTCGACGGCATCACTATCGACGCCATGAAACCCGAAGGCTGGTGGTTCAACGTTCGCAAATCAAACACCGAACCCATGCTCCGACTCAACCTCGAAACACGCAACGCCAAACTCCTCAGCACCATGCTCGCCGAGCTCACCGAAATGATGGGCCAGCCCGTCGAAGGACATTAACGTCCCCGCGCTCGTCCCCATCGCCGCCTGCAGGAGCACTGCATGACCCCCAAACAGCTCGTCCAACTCATCAAACGCGACAGCATCGAGTTCATCGACCTGCGCTTCATGGACTTCCCCGGTCGTTGGCAGCACAAGATGTACGAAGCCGTCGACCTCAACGAAGACAAACTCGCCGATGGACTCGGCTTCGACGGCTCATGCATCCGCGGCTGGAGCGCCATCAATGAAGCCGACATGCTTCTCGTCCCCGTCCTCGATACCGCCCGCGTCGATCCCTTCTACGATCGCCCCACCCTCAGCATGATCGCCGACATCAAGGACCCCGTCACCCGAAAGGAATTCTCCCGCGATCCTCGATCCGTCGCTCGCAAAGCGCAACGCTACATGAAGACCACCAAGATCGCCGACGCCGCGATGTTCAGCCCCGAAATGGAGTTCTTCGTCTTCGACAACGTCTCCTACGACCAGACCGTCAACGCCGCCACTTACCGCGTCGACTCCAGCGAAGGCATGTGGAACCGCGGCAACGACGACCCCACCAATCTCGGCAATCAAATCCGCCTCCGCGAAGGCTACTTCCCCGTCCCGCCCATCGACACCCTCGGCAATCTCCGCAATGAAATGGTCGACGTCCTCAAACAGATGGGCATCCCCGTCGTCAGCCACCACCACGAAGTCGCCACCGGCGGCCAGTGCGAAATCGATCTCGCCCACCTCGATCTCGTCGCCATGGCCGACGTCTGCATGATGTACAAGTACGTCGTCAAAAACGTCGCCGCCCGCCACGGCAAAGTCGTCACCTTCATGCCCAAGCCTCTCTACCAGGACAACGGCTCCGGCATGCACACACACTTCTCACTATGGAAGTCCGGCAAGCCCCTTATGAGCGGCCGCCACTACGCCGGCCTCTCCCAGCTCGGCCTCTACGCCGTCGGCGGCATCCTCCGCCACGCCCCCGCCCTCCTCGCCTTCACCAACCCCACCACCAACAGCTACAAACGCCTCGTCCACGGTTACGAAGCCCCCGTCTATCTCACCTACTCCTCGCGCAGCCGCGCTTCCGCCGTCCGCGTCCCCGTCTACCACAACACCCCCGAAACCAAACGCGTCGAAATCCGCTTCCCCGATTGTTCCGCCAATCCCTACCTCGCCTTCGCCGCCCTGCTCATGGCCGCCCTTGACGGCGTCCGCCACAAGATCGACCCCGGCGATCCCCTCGATCGCGACATGACCGATCTCACCGAAGACGAAATCCTTGACCTCTCCACCACCCCCGCCAACCTCGATGAAGCCCTCGACGCCCTCGCCGCCGATCACGATTTCCTCCTCGCCGGCGACGTGTTCAACAGCGATCTCATCCGCTTCTGGATCAAATACAAACGCGAAATCGAAGCCGCCGAACTCCACAGCCGACCCCACCCCTACGAGTTCTGCATGTACTTCGACATCTGAATCCCCGCCCGTCTTCCGCTCCCGCCCCGCCTGCGGTACGCTGGTCAAATCAGGGCTTCTACTTGAGGATTAGCCATGCCGCACCTCCTCGGCATCGACATCGGAACATCCGGCACCAAGGCGCTGATCTGCACCAACCGCGGCAAGGTCCTCGCCACCGCCACCGCCGACCACGACATCGCCTCCCCCAAGCCCGGCTGGTCCGAGCAGGATCCCCGCCAATGGTGGACCGCGACCTGCAAAGCGACCAAACAGGCCCTCAAAAAAGCCAAAGTCAAACCCGCCACCATCAAAGGCATCGGCCTCAGCGGACAGATGCACGGCTCGGTCTTCCTCGCCGATGACGGCCCCGAATCCGCCCAGCCCCTCCGCCCCGCGCTGCTCTGGAACGATCAACGCACCGTCGCCGAATGTGCCGACCTCGAAAAAGCCGCCGGCGGCCGACGCAAGCTCATCGAGATGACCGGCAACCCCGCCCTCACCGGTTTCACCGCCCCCAAAATCCTCTGGGTCCGCAAGCGCGAACCCCGCATCTTCGAAAAAACCCGGCACATCCTCCTGCCCAAAGACTACATCCGTTTCCGCATGACCGGCGAATACGCCACCGAAGTTGGCGACGCCTCCGGCACGTCCCTCCTCGATCCTAAGATGCGCGCCTGGAACAAAACCCTCATCCGCAAACTTGATCTCGACCCCGCCCTCCTGCCGCGCTGCTACGAAAGCCACGAAGTCTCCGGGCAACTCACCACCCGTGCCGCCGACGCCCTCGGCCTCAAAGCCGGCACCCCCGTCGTCGGCGGCAGCGGCGATCAACCCGCCGGCGCCGTCGGCAACGGCATCGTCACCACCGGCATCGTCAGCGCCACCATGGGCACCAGTGGCGTCGTCTTCGCCCACGCCGACCGACCCATCTACGATCCACGCGGCCGCGTCCACACCATGTGCTCCGCCGTCGCCGGAAAATGGTGCGTCTTCGGCTGCATGCTCTCCGCCGGCGGCTCCTTCCAATGGTTCCGCAATCAGCTCGGACAAACCGAAGTCGCCGCCGCCAAACGCAAACGCGTCGACCCCTACGAACTGCTCATCGCCCAGGCCGAATCCGAACCCCCCGGCTCCGAAGGCCTCATGTTCCTGCCCTACCTCACCGGCGAACGCTGCCCCTACCCCGATCCCGACGCCCGCGGCGCTTGGATCGGCCTCACCGCTCGCTCCACCCGATCCGCCATGATCCGCGCCATCCTCGAAGGCGTCACCTGCGGCATGAACGACGCCGTACAGATCATTCGCGGCATGAAAATCCCCGTCAATACCATCCGCCTCTCCGGAGGCGGCGCGCGTAGCGCATTCTGGCGCCAACTCCAAACCGACATCTACAACACCCCCACCGCCGTGATCAACACCGAAGAAGGCCCCGCCTTCGGCGTCGCCATCCTCGCTGGCGTCGGCACCGGTGTCTGGAAAGATGTCCCCGAAGCCGCCAACGCCGTCATCCGCGAGGTCACCCACCACCAACCCAACCCCGACACCGCCCGCTTCTATCAAAAGGTCTACCGCCAGTACCGCCGCCTCTATCCCGCACTGCGCGATCAGTTCCCCCGCCTCGCCAAACTCAACCCATGAAAACCCCTCGCCGCCACATCCTGCGATCACCCCGCGCCATCGCGTGCCTCACAACATTCATTTGCGTTTTCGCCGTGATCGCCGTCGCACCATCCACAGCGTTCGCCCAGGATCCCGCCAGCGGCGAAACCGACCCGCCCGACGACATCGTCACCAGAATCTGGGAATACGAACTCTTCAGCGTTGGCGAAACCACCATCCGCGTCAATCAGATTGTCACCGCCATCCTCTTGGTCATCGTCGGCGTCATCATCAGCCGCTGGATCACCCGGCTCCTGCGCTCCCGACTCCAGAGACGCGGGCACATCGACCCCAACACCGCCGCCGCCATCGAAAAAATCCTCTTCTACCTCCTCGCCGTCACCGTCCTCATGGTCGGCTTGCAGGTCGTCCACGTCCCCCTCACCGCCTTCACCGTCTTCGGCGGGGCCGTCGCCATCGGCGTCGGCTTCGGCGCGCAAAACCTCATCAACAACTTCATCAGTGGCCTCATCCTCATGCTCGAGCGCCCCGTCCGCATCGGCGACCTCGTCGAAATAGACGATCACATCGGACGCGTCGAGTCCATCGGCGGACGTTGCACCAACATCCGACGCACCGACGGCGTCGACCTCCTCGTCCCCAACTCCGCACTCCTCGAAAACAACGTCATCAACTGGACCCTCTCCGACAAGCACATCCGCACCAAACTCACCGTCGGCGTCATCTACGGCTCGCCCACCGATGTCGTCGCCAAGCTCATCCGACAGGCCGTCGAGGGACACCAACGCGTCCTCAAAACACCTGACCCCATCCTCCTGTTCGAGGAGTTCGGCGACAACGCCCTCATCTTCGATATCTATTTCTGGGCCGAGGTCGAACGCGAAATGGACCTACGCGAAATCAAAAGCGACCTCCGCTTCGAGATCGACCGCCTCTTCCGCGATGCCG
>NYZD01000174.1 GCA_002685935.1 Planctomycetaceae bacterium
GCCGCCGACCGCCGAGGTCTTTACATACAGGATCCCGGTCGCTCGCTTTCTCCAGCTCCCAACACCCCCCCATACACCTCCCCCAGCCGCTCCACAATCGCACCCCACGCATACATTTCGCGCACACATTCCCGCCCCCGCATCCCCATTGCCCGCCGCTCATCGTCATCCAACCCGATCCCCGCCATCAGCGCCCTTCGTAATGGCTCCACCCCGATATCAATCCACCACCCACACTCGCATTCCTCCAGCACCGACCACGGCGCGCCCACCGTCGTGATCGCCGCCAACCCCGACGCCATCGCCTCCGCCACCACCACGCCGAAATTCTCACTGAACGTCGGCAGCACAAACAGATCACAAGCCGCATAAACGTGTGGCCGAAGCCCCGCATCGATCGCCCCGGTAAACGTCGTCCGTCCCGCCGCCCCCGCCTCCGCGAACGCCGCCTCCACCTTGGCCCGATACCCCGCATCGCCCCCCCCCGCGATCACCAGCTGCCAGTCGTCCACTTCCTTGCAGATCCGCCCCCACGCCTGTGCCAGCGGCATCAACCCCTTCTTCTCATGCACCCGTGACAAAAACAGCACCCGCTTCTTCCCCGCCAGCTCCGGCCACCGCGCCACGATCGCCGCATCATCCGTCTCCGTCAGATGCGCATCCACATCCACCCCGTTCGGCACCACCGCCACCGGCGCCGCGATCCCCAGTCGCTTGAACTGCTGCCCCTCCGCCTCCGCCGTCGCGTGCATCACCGCCGCCCCGCGCACCAGCGCCCGATGCGTCGTCCGCAGCGCCACCCACTTCTTCAACCGCCCCCGACTCAGCGACCACGGCTCGAGCATCCCCGCCGGCCGCAGCACATACCGCACCCCCGCCCCTCGCCCCCACGCCGCCGCCGCCCGCAGGATCCCATCCCACATCCCATGCAGATGCAGCACGTCCAGCTCACCCGCTTCACCCATCACCCCCGCCACTTTCCCGCTCGGCGCATCAACCACCCGCACTTCCCTCGCCCCCTGAATCCCATCAATAAACGCTTCGATCGCCGCCTCTCGCCCCGCCCGTCGCTGTGTGATGATCATCGGCTCCATCCCCGCGGCCCGCTGCGCCGCCGCCAGATGCAGCACCACCCCCGGCGGACCCCCCGCAGCCGGATCCAGCGTGTCAATCACGTGACCAACTCGAAGCTTTGTCGCCATACGGCCGATATTATGACACAAGACGCCCGCGCCGACGCGCCGACGCCCCTCACCTCACCCACAGGAGCCAACCCCCTTTCGCCATGCGAGCAATGATGGGCTGGTTCGGGCTTGCGTTCTGCCTCGTCGCCGCCGCGACGATCGCCATCGCCTACCTGCGCAGACGCGGCGACCTGATCAGCACCTGGCACCTGTTCCTCGTCGGCTCCATCAACTTCGTCGGCATCGCCGCCATGCAGTCCGCCCGCGATCACTACAAACTCAGGAACGTCGCCACCCATCACGACTTCACCGACACCGTCTACCTCAAATTCACCCTCGGCGCCATCGTCTTCTTCGTCACCGCCTATCTGGTCTACTATTCCATCCGCTGGCCTCGCCGCCTCGCCGCCAACGTCTTCCAGAATTGGCCCGAGATCAACACCGCCACCATCACCACCATCGGTGTGATCTGCGGAATCGGCGCCGTCTGCCTCGCCGAAATCGGCAGGCGCGATCTTTCCCTCATCAGCGAGATCGCCGGCAACCTCGCCGGCCCCCTCGGCGTCGCCACCGTCGTCCTCGCCATTTGTATGTGGCGCACCGCGCCAACAAACCCGATCATCATCGTCGCATCCGTCTTCCTCATCGCGCTGGGCATGGTCGTCATGCTCCGCGGCGGTATCGGCCGTCGCATCCTCCTCAGCGCCCTCATCGGCATCGGCCTCGTCGCCTATTGGACACACCTGCGCTACCACGGCCGCGTCCGCGTCCTCGTCGGAATGGTCGTCCCGCTCATCATCGCCATCCTTACCATCAACGCCTATCAATCCTTCCGCCACGCCACTGCCGACTCCGAGGGCTCCGGCTTCCAACGTGGATTCGAACGCCTCATGATGTTTGGTAAAGCCCTCGCGACCCCCGAAGATTCCAAGACGGACATCGGCTCCGACGCCGTCGACATCAGTCTCCTCGCCATCGACATGTACTCCGTCCGTCGCCACTACAAACAAAAGCCCTTCAACACCATCACCTGGGTCATCGTCAACCCCATTCCACGCAGATTCTGGCTCAACAAGCCCAAAGCCCTCGGCGCCACCATGCCCGAGGACACCGGTCAGGTGGGTACGGGCGGCTACGTCAACTGGGGCCCCGGGCTCGTCGGCCACGGCTTCCACGAAGGCGGCTACTTCTTCATCATCTTCTACGCCGCGCTCTTCGCCGCATTCTTCCGATGTCTTGATGAACTGCTCCTCCGCCAGCCCAACAACCCTTACCTGCTCACCGTCATCGCCGTCATCTCCGGCCAGATCATCGGCCTGCCCCGTGGCGACCAGGCCGTCTTTCTCGTTGAAATCGCCGGCGGCCTCTTCGTCTGTCTCGTCCTCTTCCGTCTCTACCGCCTCGTCACCGGCCGAACCGTCTCCTACCGCGCCGCGCCCGCCGCGGCATAGACCCGCGCCCATCCAATGAGCCACGCTTCAAACGAGCGTAAAGGAGCGGACCCCGCCCACGCTCTCATGGAGCCGCCTTGTTGACATACATGGAGTTCACCACAAAAAACTTCGCCAATAACAGATTTATATATTGACTTAACCCAATCACCACGCTACAAGCGAACATATTCAGTGCGGGGATTCCGGGTTTCATGGGCAGGCCGACCATCCGGCTGACACGCACCGACGAAAACGCGCTTCCGGGGGCTCCGGGGGCCTTCCGGGGACAGTGACCTTCGGGTCGGGCGCCCGGTTCGGTCTCGCGACATGATCGCCGCTCCCAGGTAGAGCCGGCCCCATCATGCGCGACCGCACGCGGACAGATCCCTGTGCCGCCGCCCTCGCTCGCGCTACTGTCCCTGACATCAGACCTTCCGGGGCGCCGGCAGTACGGTCGCCGCGTGGCGCCGCAGCCGGTGCCGCCTCTTCTCGGGGATCGGACATGCAGCGCGGTCACGGACCTCACCGGTGGGGCGATTCGCTCCAGCAACTTCTGTCCAGTTCCACAACCAATCGCCGACAGCGCCGTGTCAAAAAGCGCCGCGCCTCTCGGCCCGACCCCGGCGTCCTGGATTCGCTTGAGCCGCGCATCTTGCTTAGTGCCAATATGTTGCGCGTCATCGATCCAGCCCCGCTCCCCGGTCCACCCGCCCTCACCTTCCACCTGACCGACCTCAACGCGCCCGACCTGCGCGCCCAGGGCGGCGACCTCCACGATGAAATCCGCAACTACCGGATCGGCTTCCAATCCGAGCCCGGCTACCTCGGCATCAATGCCGTCGACATCCGCGCCTGGTCCATCAGTCCCGCCATCCATCAAGTCGCCGTCACCGGCGCACCCGATCCCAACATCATCACCTTCGACCAACTCACCTTTGAGGCTGAAGCCAGCTTCGAAGGTGATGCCACTTTCTCCTATTACGCCGACAACACCCTCACCACCTCCGCCCTCGCCGCCACCGTCACCATCACCGTCGCCAACGCCCGCCTCAGCCCACCAACGATGAGTATTCCGTGCTCACCAACACGTCGCTCGATGCCTATCACGCCGCCGTCGGGCTGCTCGGAAACGACCTCGATCCCGACAACGAGCCGCTCACCCTCGATCTCGTCGGCAACCCCACGGCATCGGCCCCGCCCCCACCCAGACCAACGCCACCGTCACGTTCAACATCTCCAACATCGCGCCCTTCGCTTTCAACGATCTCTACGAACTGCGCATCGACGACACGCTGATCGTCACCGACACCGCCCTGGGCCTGCTCGACAACGACCAGGATGTCGAAGCTCATTCCCTCGAAGTCCTCGACCCGCTGTCCATCACCACCACCGCACACAACGGGTCCATCGCCGTCAACGCCGACGGCACCTTCACCTACACCCCCGCCGCCGGCTTCATCGGCGTCGATGAATTCACCTACACCGCCACCGATGGCTACGACAATTCCAGCGAAGTCCTCGTCCAGTTCATCGTCTCCTCACTCGCCCCCGCCGCCAACCGCGACCTCTACTTCGCCGCCCCCGGCGAGCAACTGAACATCACCGAAGAAGACGGCCTCCTCGCCAACGATGTCCTCTTCGACGAAACCGCCACCCCCAACATCACCATCACCGACGCCCCGCCCGGCCTCACCTTCGATCCCATCACCGGCAGCTTCGACTACCTCGTGCCCATGTCCCTCGACCCCATCTCCTTCAACTACACCCTCGACGACGGCGCCGAATCCAGCGAGCTGACCGAAGTCATCATCGACATCACCAGCCGCGCCCCCATTGCCGTCTCCGATGCTTACGACGTCTCCCACGACGTCATGCTCAGCGTCGACCTCACCACCGGCCTGCTCGCCAACGATATCGACATCGACACCGCCGCCGCCCTTCAGTTCAAAGCACTCAGCACCGCCCCCGCCCACGGCATCGCAAACATCAATCTCGACGGCTCGTTCACCTACACCCCCGACCCCGGATTCGTAGGCCTCGATACTTTCGCCTACATCATGACCGACGGCTTCGCCGATTCCATCGCCCAGGTCTTCCTGTCCGTCCAGAACATCGCCCCCACCATCAACCCCGCCGCCTACACCACGTCGCGCGACACCCCCCTCATCGTCACCGCGCCTCAGGCCCTCTTCGATGAATCCGCCGACCCCGACGCCTACGACACGATCGCCGCTGACACCCTCAACGCCGCCGTCCTCACCGACCCGCTCTTCGGCCAACTCGCCCTCAACCCCGACGGCACCTTCACCTACACCCCCGACCTCGGCTTCACCGGCGACGATGAGTTCTACTTCACCGTCACCGACGCCGCCGGCACTCTCGATACCGCCCTCGCCGCCATCAATGTCGATGCCCCCAACCGCCTGCCCGAGGGCTTCGCCGACGATGCGTTCGATGTCCACATCACCGGCGCAGTCAGCGAAAACCTCCTGATGGACGTCACCGATCCCGACCACGACCTCGTCACCACCATCCTCGACGTCGCCCCAACCCGCGGCACGCTCGACCTGCTCGCCGACGGCCGATTCTCCTACGCGCCCAATCCCGCCCTCGCGTCGCCCGGCCAGTCCGACTTCTTCACCGTCAAGTTCGACGACGGCCACGCCCAAACCGCGCCGATCACCATCACCCTCAACATCATCAACGCCGCGCCCGTCGCCAACGCCATCACCTACCGCTCCGCCGCCGACACCGACCTCATCATCCCCGCCCGCCAAGGTGTGCTGTCCAACGATCAGGACGAATCCCTCGCCGACGTCATTGCCATCGATCAGATCACCACCTTCGCCACCGCTGCCGGCGGGTCCGTCACCCTCCGCCCCGATGGCTCGTTCGATTACACACCCCAGTCACCGACCTACACCGGCACCGATTCATTCACCTACACCTCCGACGACGGCTACACCACCGGCAACACCCAAACCGTCTACATCGAAGTCACCGACGACTACGTCATCGCCAACGACGACGCCTTCAGCACGCATCAAAAAACCCCACTCACCGTCTCCGCCGCCCACGGTTTGCTCCGCAACGATTGGCACACCGCCGGCGCGGCGCTCACCGCTGAGCCCACCGCCGCCACCCCCGCCGACGTCGTGATCAGCGCCGACGGTTCGTTCACCTACACCCCCGCCGACCGCTTCGTCGGCGCCTTCATCTTCCAATACCAGGCCGTCAACGGCACCGACACCGCCATCGCCTACGCCACCGTCGACGTCACCAACTTCCTGCCCGTCCCCACTGATGATCGATTCCACGCCACGCACGGCGTCAACCTCTCCGTCGGCGCCGACATCGGCCTCATCGCAAATGATTACGACCATGACAACGATCCCCTCCAGATCATCGCCGTCGATCCATCGTCCGGCGACGTCCCGGTACCTCCCGCCGGCCACGCCATATTCACCGACCAGGGCGGCTCCGTATACATTTTTGCCGATGGCGGTTTCATCTACGTCCCCCCCACCGACCCCGTCGGCGCCGTCATCGCCACCGGCTACACCGATTCCTTCCAATACAAGATCGACGACGCCGCCCGGATCGCCGGCCCCGCCACCGTCATCATCGATGTCCGCAACTCTCCGGCCATCGGCTTCGGCGATACATTCCGCGTCCATGCCTCCCAGGTTCCCTTCGACGCCACCGTTGCCGACACCGACTACGATCCCGAAGGCCACGACCTCACCTACCGACCACAATATCCGCAACGTGTTCGGCTACAACCTCCTGAACCCGAAACATCTGGACATCGACGTCGCAGGCCAACGCCTCGAAGACTGGATTCATGCCTCACCCGATCGTGGCAGGCTTGAGCCGCCCGAAGCCGGCCTGTGTCTGTGGACGTTCCAACAGGGTGACGATCACGAGGCCTTCCTACGCTGGGACTATCCCCCCGTCGTCGCGGTTCGAGAGCAACTCAAGCCGCACCAGATCTTCCCTTGGCAACGCCTGCCCGGTATCGAGTGATCGCCCGCCAACGCCAGCTGTGAACCGTCCCGTCCTCACCACCGTCAATCCCACACTTCATACTGCCGACGCCGTCGTCGGCTCCCCAACCTTCCCCGCCTCGCTCCTACCGCCACCGATCCACCGATTCAATCAGCGCCGCCACATTCTCGAACGGCGCATCGTTCTCGATCTCAACATAGAAAATCCCGCCCCCGCCCAGTTCATGATGCGTCTCGGCATATCGCTTGATCGCCGCGTCGATCTCCCTTGGCGAACCTTTCGGAATCAATTCCTGACGATCCGGATGAATGTACATCGTCACCCGTCGCCGGCGGCACTTCGCCATCAACGCCGCGTCCGCCTCGATCAGCTTGATCTGTGGCCACAGCCCATCCACGCCAAGATCGACCACCGCGTCCATAATCTGGCCCGGATACCCACACGAATGAAAGAAGATCCGCCTGCCCGCCGCGCGAATCGGCGCCATCAGCTTCTCATACCGCGGCAGGTACATCCGCTTAAACAGCTCCGGCGAAATCATCGGCGCCGTCTGCGTCCCCCAATCATCCCCAAACATGATCACATCCACGCCCGCATCGAGCAGCTCCCGAATCTCCGCCTGCCAATGATCCACCAGTCGATCCAGGAAACGCACGAACCCCGCGTCCTCCGTGGCGATGTCCATTAACAATTCGTCGATCGGCCGCAGACCGTGCATCCTCTCAAAAATCGACACCCAACCCCCGAACACCAGATACGCCTCCCGCTGCGCCGCCAGCGTCGCCCGATCGATCGCCGCCGTCGGAAACGCATACGCCTCCGCCTCGTCCCAATTCTCAAACGGATACCGTTTCGGATGCCCCTGGATCCCGAACACCAGATACTCCCACGCCGTGCCCCATTCATCTTCACGGACCTCGTGATACCCGCCGTCGGCGCCGATCGTGCCCGGCCCAGGCCCCGCGTCCCCATCAAAGCACACCGGATGATCCGGCGGATACGCCTCAAACAACTCCATCAACTTCTCACCGTGAACGTGCAAACCCGCCGCGGACGGATGGTACACCAGCGGGATCCGGTCCGGCCCGCTGAATTCGAAAGCCGCCAACATGCGCTCACGCGACGTCATGGCATCGATCCTTCAAACCGTCCGATCACCACGCACCCCCCCCCCCCCCCCCCCCCCCCCCCC
>NYZD01000175.1 GCA_002685935.1 Planctomycetaceae bacterium
GCCAATGATAGTGTAGCCATGCCGGCATGACGATGTATCATGGAGCGGTCGCCGGAAAGATTCGCTCATGCAGAACGTCACCGCGCCGATCATCAGCATGCTGACCGACTTTGGCTCACACGATCCGTATGTGGGCGTGATGAAGGGTGTGATGCTGGCGCGGTGTCCGGAAGCGCGGATCGTCGACTTAACGCACGACGTGCCGCCGCAGAACATCCACGCCGCGGGGTATCTGCTTGGCGCCAACTGGCGCTACTTCCCGCCGGGCACGGTGCACCTGGTCGTCATCGACCCGGGCGTGGGCGGCGAGCGGCGGATCCTCGCGGTCCAGACCGGCGGGCACACGTTCCTGGCCCCGGACAACGGCCTGCTGTCGGAACTGCTGGAACATTCGCCGGCCGACCGCATCGTCAGCGTTGAAAATGAATCGCTGTTTGTGCAACCGGTCAGCCGGACCTTCCACGGCCGTGATGTGTTCGCTCCCGTCGCCGCGGCGCTGGCCGGTGGGTTGCCGATCGACGATGTCGGCCCCGCGGCGAACGGTTACCTCCATCTGCCGGGCATTCGCCCCCAGCGCGATGCGGACGGACAAGTGTCGGGTGAGATCATCTGGATCGATCATTTTGGAAACCTGGTGACGAACATCACCGTAGATCAACTGCCGTCGGCGCCACGCATCGAAGTCGGCGGGCGCGTCATGTACGGCCTGACCAACAGTTACGGCAATGTCGGCGCCGGCGAGCCGCTGGCGCTCATCGGCAGCACCAGTCGGCTGGAGATCGCCGTCAATCACGGCAACGCCGCCGAGTCGCTGGGCATGGACATGGGCGATCCCGTGCATGTCCGTAGCGAATGAGTTACCTTGCAGGACTATGGCCCAGGACGCGGACGTACTGGTGATCGGCGGCGGCGTGGGGGGTTTGTGTTCAGCGCACTTCCTGGCTGAACGTGGTCGACACGTCACGGTCGTCGAACGTCGCCGCGTCGGCGCCGGTGCGTCCGAGGGCAACGCCGGCATCATCTGCCCTTCAGAATCGATCCCGCTGTCCGCCCCGGGCGTGATCACCAAAGCCCTGAAGTGGATGTTTGACGGCAGCAGCCCCTTCTACATCAAGCCGCGGCTCGATCCGGCGCTGATCGGCTGGCTGTGGCGATTCGCACGGTCGTGTAATCGATCGCATGTGAGCCGGTCGGTGCCTTTGCTTTGTGCGTTGCACACGCGCAGCCGTGAATTGTATGAACAGTTCGCCGCGCGCCCGGGCTTCGACTTCGGCTATCACCACAAAGGCTTGCTCAAACTGGCGGTCACCACTCAAGGTCTCAAGGAATGTGTGAATCAGGTAACGATCCATAGGGAAGCGGGAATGGACGCCGTTGCCCTGGACGCTGTGCAGGTGGGCGATCGGTTAGGCGGCCTGACGAGCCCGGCGATCGGCGGTTCATTTCTGGCCGACGATGCCCATATCACACCCCTGGCGTTTGTAGACAATCTCGCGGCCGACTTGCAGCAGCGCGGGATGGCGATCCACGGTGAAACCGAGGTGCTGGGATTCGAACGGTCCGCCGGACGGATCAGTTCGGTACGCACGACGCAGGGGACATTCAACGTCGAAGCGGTCGTGCTCGCCGCCGGTTCCTGGTCGCCGCCGTTCGCCCGGGAATTGGGCCTGTCGCTGCCGATCCAGCCAGCCAAGGGATACAGCGTGATGGTGCCGCGCCCCAAGGACCATCCGGAGCAGCCGATCCAGTTGCAGGAAGCCAAGGTGATTGCCACGCCAATGGGTGATCGTCTCCGCATTGCGGGCACACTCGAACTGGCGGGCATGAACGAAGCGATCAATCATCGCCGCGTCCAGGCCATCTTGAATGCGACCGCGCGATTCCTGCCCTCGTTGGATATCGGGCGGCTCCCAATTCTGCAGGTCTGGCGCGGTCTGCGACCGTGTACGCCCGACGGCTTGCCGTTCCTCGGACACTTGCCGAATCTCGATAATGCCATCGTGGCGGCCGGACACGCGATGATCGGCATGTCGTTGGGACCGGTCACCGGCGAACTCGTCGGTCAACTGTTGGACGGCCAGGCACCCCAGACCGATATCCACCTGCTTCGGCCCAATCGCTTTGCCTGATCACGGACTTGATTGCGACGCGCCCGAACGCTTCCTACCATTGATTGATATGCCGTCTGAATCACGCATTCGATCTGAATCCGCCCGCAATGCCGTCATCGCGGCCATCATGCTGGCCTTGCTGGCGCTGTCTTTGTTGGCGGCGGCGATGTACTCGGCCAAGCGAGGGCCGACCGTTGCTCACGGTGAGGACGCCTTGACGGAGAACGCGCATGTCGCGCACACCTGAACCGCGGCACCTGATGGCCGGGGCACTGGCGGTCATCCTGTCCGTCGCGTCGGCTGCGATGGCCCAGGATCGGCCCGGCATCAACTTGGCGGAGCAGCGCTGGCAGGATCGCGCCTACGGCCTGACGATGCGTCCGCCAGTGGGGTGGAGCACATTCCGTCATACCGCTGATGTGTATCTGGCTCGCTTCGTCGACGACCGGGACCGCCTCGAATTGCGGATCGCGGTGCGGCAATTGAATCGGCCGCTCGACCTTGAACAGATCGTCGACAGCTTCCTGAAAGAACTGCAGTCGACCACGCCGGCCATCGAACTGTTCGATCCGGTCAAACGGCGCGTGGACAGCTACGACGCGATGGTCCTGTACGTGCAAATCCCCAATGTCAATAACGTGACCATGCGGGGTCACGCCTTTGTCGCGATCGCACCGCAGCAGTATGTCACGGTTGAACTGTATGGATCACGCATCGACAGCCACGAGATTCAGGCCCTGCTGCCGGCGATCCTGGACACATTGACGATCGCCGACCAGCAGGAGCTGGCGCGGAAACGCAAGGCGGCGCTGGATCTCGGCGAAGCATGGCTCGGTAGTCTGACCACGAAGCGCCTGCATGACGTGCTCAACAAGCCCAAATCCTATCGCATGATTCAGGACGCCAAGGACATCGGCTACATGCACGTGCAGGAGTCCAGCACCACAGTGCACGGCAAGCGCGGCGTCCGCATCGCCGTTCAATGGCACATGGAGGTCGACGGCACGCAGGTCGGCGCGAAGCTGCAATACTTCGTGGCCGACCTGGATCAATCGGAGATCTGGCAGATTGCGACAACGCGCCGCGCCGCGCCCGTCGCCGGACAGCGCGATCCAAGGATTGAACGCACCATCGAATCGGGTACGCGTCGAGGATCCGTGCTGACCGTGCGGATGGAGATTGATAAGGGCACACGCAGGAACCGCGCCGACACACCGCCGCCCCGGGACGGGACGATCCTGCGCCCCGAGGACCCCCGAGCCAGAGTGCAAAAACGGCCGGTGCCCTCGACTGGGTATCTGACGCAGGTCCACGCCTGGCTGTTACCGCGTCTGCTGCCGCCGGATCAACCCGCGACTTACGGGTTCTACTGGTATCACCCCGATCGCAAGGTCGTGACGTTTCGCGAGGAACAAGTCACACCCGCCATCACCGGATTTGAACTGATGTCACGCCCATCGGCCAATGAATTCCCACAAACACTCCACTGCGACGCCGACGGGCTGATCACCCAGCACGATGTCGCGCCGGGGATCCTTCTGGTGCCGGCCGATCCGAAAGTGATCAAGCGTCTGTGGATCGGGCGCTGATCGGTCGGTCCGCCAATCCCCGCGGTATACGATGCATCGACCGTGGGCGATTACGTTGAGCCGCCCGATGTGACGGCCCGCGGGTTTGCAACGCCCTGCGGCCGATCATATTCTGGCACGTCATCAGCCGAACATCTTTCCGGATCGGACCTTAGACATGGCCAACATCAGTTACGACGACCAGTGCCTCGCGGTCGATGGGCGTCGGGTCTGGCTGGTCAGCGGATCCATTCATTACGCGCGGGTTCCGCACGAGCTGTGGCGCGATCGAATTCGTGCCGCCCAACAGGCGGAACTGAACTGCATCGATACGCAGGTGATCTGGGCGCAGCACGAACTGACGCCCGGCTCATTCCGATTTACCGCCGACTGCGATCTGCGCCGGTTTGTTGAGTTGATCGCCTCGGAGGGCATGTGGTGCATTTTGCGCCCCGGGCCTTATGTCGGCGCCGCGTGGGACTTCGGCGGCCTGCCCCCTTGGCTGCACGAGCTGGAAGACGTCGCATTCCGGCAGTCCAGCCCGGCGTTCCTGCAGGCCACCGCGCGGTATCTGGATGCGGTGATGGATCAGGTGCGCGATCTGCAGGTCACCAACAACCCCGCCGGCCCGATCATCCTCGTGCAGAATGAAAACCAGTGGTTTTGCCACAACGACGCGGACGGCGAGAAATACCTCGGCGAAATCAACCGCTACCTGCGTGAAAGCGGCTGCAAAGTCCCCATCACAAACTGCAACAATCTGTGGCAACCCGTCAGCGGCTCCATCGACTGCTGGAGCGGCGCCGATAATATGCTCGCCACCTGCCGGCAATTGCGCATCGCCCAGTCTGATGCGCCCCGAATCATCGCCGATCTGTGGACCGGCGACGATGAGACGTGGGGCAGGGCACGACGCCCCGGCAATGACCCGCAACAACTGCTCCGCACGCTGGCAGAAGTGTCGGCCGCGGGCGCGATGTTCAATCTGCACATGTTTCACGGGGGCACGTCGTTCGGATTCAGTGCCGGTCGCTCCGCCGATGCCGCAGCCGGCTACTGCACGACTAGTCGACACTACGACGCGCCGCTGGGTGAAGCCGGAAGCCGCGGCGGCGCATACGCGCTGACCAAACGGCTGGCGACGTTCCTCAGTCGATTTGAATCGGTGCTCGCCCATCTACGCCCCGCGGACCAACCCACGGTCGCCGCGTCCGGTGTGTCCGTCGTGCAACAGTCCGGAGATCAGGGACACGCGGTATTCCTGTTGCGCGAGAGCACCGATGGTCCGTCCCATATTGATCTGGTGACGCCGATCGGCCAATCCATGACCGTGCACCTCGGCAGCGACCTGGCGTCCTGGCTGCTGCTTGATGTGAACCTCGACGGCGTTGCGACGCTGGACCTGACCAACCTGCGACCATTCGCTTTTGTTGATCGCCGGCTGCTGGTTTTGTGGGGACCGGCCGGCACCGACGGTTTGATCAGCATCGACGGCACGCCCCTGGGATGCACCGTGCCCACCGGCAAATCACCCGAGGTGATCGAGTACGACCAAATGACCATCGTCGTGCTCAACGAGAAACAGATCGACGCGGCCTACCTGCTCGGTGGTGAACTGTTCATCGGCGTCAGCGGGTTCGACGCCGAGGATCAGCCGATCCGATGCCCCGACTTCGGCCTTTACACGATCATCGCCGCCGATGGCACCCTCAGCAAGAAGCGCGCCCCCGAGACGGTATTGCCCGCCCGCGCGCCGCGGTTGCTGCGCTGGCGATCGGTAGCCCTATCGGATTACATTGACGGCACGGCCCCGCGCTACGCTACGATCGAAGGGCCCCGCAGCGTCGAACAGTGCGGTGCCGACTACGGCTATGCATGGTATCGCTTGCGATTCGACCGTGATCGGGATGGGTCGGTCAATCTGCTGACACCCGATGGTGGTGATCGACTCCATCTTTATCTCAACGGCAAGCCGGCCGCGATCATCGGCAGCGGCGCCGGCGCGATTAATGAACCGGTTCATCTGTCTCTTGGCTCCGGGACAAGCGAACTGGTCGTGCTGGCCGACAACCTCGGACGCTTCTCCGGCGGCCAGGGCCTGGGTGAGCGCAAGGGCCTGTTCGGGCATCTCCTGGACGTCACGCCGCTAGCCGCACCCAAGCCCACGACGAGCTTTGAGCCGATCCCCGATCCGTTCGAGCTTAGCGCGTTCGTGCATGCGGCGCGACACGGCGACCGCACGCCGCATCCGCGATACACCTTCACGCTACCCCAGCGATCCAAGCCGACGGTGTTGACACTGCACGGCAGTCGCCCGATGAGCGTCGTGATCGTCAATGATCAACCCGAATGTGTGGATCCCGGGCACGGTACGGTCCAACATCTCGTGATCGAGACCGCACGCCTGCGGCGGCAGGCGAATCAGATCGTGATCGCGCCGCTGGCCGGCGTCGCCGATGGATTCGATATCACCCAGTACGTGGGATTCCACGAAGTGCGTGAGATGATTAGCCGCAAGGCCGACTGGTGGTACGCCCGCTGGGCGCCGCCGGAGGTGACCATGTTCACCGATGCGCCGACCCGCCGACTTGATGAACCGTGCTGGCATCGCGCCGCGTTCAGCATCGACAGCACCGTGCGCCCGCTCTGGCTGGAGATCCACGGCCTGAGCAAGGGGCAGATTTACATCAACGGCTACAACGCCGGTCGGTATTTTTCAGCGACCGCCGATGGCAAGTCCGTCGGGCCGCAGCAGCGGCTCTACCTGCCCGAGCCGTGGCTGAACATCGATGACGAGAACGAACTAATGCTCTTTGACGAGCACGGCAAAAGCCCGAACAAGTGCAAGCTGATCTACGATGAGTTCGGGCCGTACAAAGCGTGACCCCCAGGGAAACGCGGGACCGTCTGGTCTCACGGATCGCGCATCACTTCTTCTTCGCCCACGCCTGCTTCATTCGCTTCATCTCCGCGTTCAGTTTGATCGGTCGGCCCGGGCATTGATTCCTTGGATCCATGATCCAGTTGCCCTGGCTGTCCAGCATCACCGGCATGCGTTTGGCCACCGGCGGCGGCGTGGCGACTTTCGTCGGTCGCGCCGCGTACCAATACCCCACGCTGCTCATCTCATTCCGCAGATGATTCCCATGCCCGTGTTCAATGGTCACCTTCAGTTCCTTACCGAAGTGCACAGGATTTTCAATGTGGAACACATAACTGGTCTGATACCCACCACGATCACGAGCCACGGTGTTCGGAATCGTGTCCGGTTCATAAATCGATGAACCGTTACGCGAGAACGCGTTGCGCTGCATACCCCACGCCTGATTGAGATAGTCTTCGCTGCCCGTGCCGTGCAGGTCGGGCGGCCACTTGTAGCCGTCCACCCAGATCATGTCATCGCCCTCACCCCACCACGTGTTCTGGAAATTCGTGACCGACAGGTTGCAGCCGATGTAATGGCCCCGCCCTTTCGTGTCGACGATCACGTAATTACTCTCCCACGCCGTGCGCCCCTTGTTTGCCACGTTGGCCTGTGGTGTGTTGACCTCAATCTCGTGGCCCCATCCGCCAAATGGATTGGTCCGACGAAACTCCGCGTGAAAATACCCGTGCTCGGCGACCTGCTCCGCCGGCGTCAGCTCATAATCCACGTAGAAATACTGAGTGTGGTCTTCCTTCGATTGATTGATCAGCTCGATCTTCGCGTGCTCCGCAAACGGCATCGGCGCGTAGCAGTTCAGCGCGCATCCGGAATTGAACACGTTGTTTCGATTGGCCGACGCGGTGAACAACAGCGATTCAAAACTATTGACGATCCCGTGCCCGAGACAAAAGAAATCGCCCAGCGGCACCAGCACGCTCGCGCTGCGCGCGCCATCCCAAGTGAACTTCAACAACACCTCACGATAGTGATTGGGCTGCGTCATCCAGATGTGCGTGATCACGCCCGGCCCATCAATATCCGCCAGCACACGCGTCTCGCCCGGTGCAATCCGCCAATAATCGGCATTGCGACCGCCCTTATCCCAGCTGGACACGCGTCCGGTTCGGCAATCACGCAGGTGCGACAGATCGGAAATCATCGACAACATTGTTAGAGGCTCCAGGCATTAATGGACGCCATGGGATCAACCCGTCACACGGAGTTGACCATGACCACGATCGAAATGCAGTAGGTACCCGCAAAGCCGCGGCGGATCAAATGCCCGGCCGTCCTCCCGATCTGAAATCCGTAGGAAGCGATCCGATCAGGCTCGCCCGTAGATGTATTCATGCAGAAAATGCACGGCCACGGCGTCCTCACGAGCCAGATGCGCGTTGATGTCACCCATTGAAACCATCCCCTTGATGCGTCCGTCGCCGTCCACCACCGGCAGGTGGCGAATGCGGCGCGTCTTCATGATCGAGCGGACGTCATCTAGCTTCGTGTCGAGACCACAGCAGATCACTTCCGCAGTCATCACCTGCTGCACCGTCGTGGTCTGCGGATCACGCTGATCGGCCACGACCCGAGTCAACACATCGCGCTCGGTAAAGATGCCGCTGATCGACCCATCGCCCGCGTGGACGACCAGTGCTCCAATGCGCTCCTGATTCATCAGGCGTGTCGCTTCAAGGACGGTGGCCGACTCGTGGATTTGCTCCACAGTCGATCCCTTGGTTGCAAGAATATCATTGACCGTCGGCATCGGACCTCCCTGCGCGATCGCGCACAATGTTGGAATCATCCGACAGGATTTGGCGTGACAGGTATATCATAACGCCAACTCGCAGACGCGACAAGACATCACTCAGCACACTTCCCCGAATTCCGACCATCGCTACACGGCCGCTGGCACGTAGCCGTTACACGCCATCACCGTGCACGCCCGTCGAAGGGACGCCTTTAGATTCGTACGGTCTGATCTCGCCGGACTTCAGTCGGCGCACATAGTCCCTGGCCAGGCGCGCCACCTTGGGGGAAAGAATGATCATGCCGAGAATATTCGGATATGCCAGCGATAGGATCAACAGGTCAGTGAAGTTGATCACGTTGTCAAGACTCACCATCGGCGCCAGAAAAACGAATGTCAGGAACAGAATTCGATATGGCCAGATCCCGTGTCGGCCAAACAGAAATTCCGATGCTCGCTCGCCGTAGTAACTCCACGAGATCATCGTCGAATAGGCAAAGACCATGACGGCCACGGCCAGGAAGATCGTGAGAATCGGCGCCAGCGACGCGAACGCGGATGCCGTGATGCCAACGCCTTCGTTGGTGAATCCCCCGGCCGACCTATCAAGATGTGCCCCGGTGATCAGGATCGCCAGAGCTGTCATCGTGCACACCACGATCGTATCGATGAACGGACCGGTCATCGCCACCACCCCCTCGCGAACCGGCTCCTGCGTGCGCGCCGCGGAATGTGCGATCGCCGCCGAGCCAAGACCCGCTTCGTTCGAGAATGCCCCACGCGTCACACCAACCACCAGGATGCCCATCATCCCACCCCACGTCACCGCTTCGGAACTGAAGGCGCTGGTAAAGATACTGCTGATCAGGCCCGGCACATACTTGAAGTTCGCGAACACGATCACCAGACACACGCCCACGTAAAACAGACACATGAGCGGGACCATCTTCGCGGTCACCTCCCCGATCCGCTTGATGCCCCCGACAATGACAATGCCCACGAGAATCGCCATCACCAACCCGCCGACCCACGCAAACTGTGACTTCAGATCCGCCTTGCGTTCAGCAGCCTCAGCCTCCGTGAGAGCTTCTGTCGCCCCTCCGACGCCGTTCTGCCCCGCGCCCTCCGCGAGCGCGGCACCCGGCGCCACGTCTTGATGGAATACCAGATCGCTGACGATCGCGAATGTCTGATTACACTGGAACAAGTTGCCGCCGCCAAGCGACCCGAAGATCGCAAACATCGCAAAAACGATAGCCAAGGTACCGCCGATGACCCTACCACGCGATGTCCCGAATACATCCTTCATGCCGTCCTGCAGGTAAACCATCGGACCGCCCAGCACGTGCTCCGACTTGCCGGGCAGGGCGTGGGCATCGTCCGCTGCGGCGCCGTGTTCGCGACTCTCGCGCGAGATTCGCCGGTAAACCTGTGCCAGCGTGCACGAACTGAACTTACTGCTCATGCCGAAGAACGCCACCACCCACATCCAGAACACCGCGCCAGGCCCACCGCCGCTGATCGCAATGGCCACACCTGAGATGTTGCCTAATCCAACCGTCGCCGATAGCGCCGACGTCAGCGCCTGGAAATGGCTGATCTCGCCGTGGTCCTTCGGGTCGTCATACCTGCCGCGGAGCACGGCAATGCCGTGACTGAACAGCCGGAGATTAATAAAACCGTATCTGATCGTGAAGAACACGCCGCCCAGCAACAGGAACACCACGATCAACGGCAGCACATAGATATGAGCGCTCGCCGCCTTCTCAAGATCGGCAATTGTTCTCTCCAATTTCTCCAGCTCATCTTCTGACCGCGCGTTCAGCGGAAGACCCCGATATGCATCAAGCGCTTCGATGGCGGCTGGGAGTTCTTCCGGGGCATCCGCGCGCGCCTGAAGAATGTCCATTTTCTCTTGAATCGATCCCTGTCTCTTTTGCGCAAGTTTGATGGTTTGCGGATCCCGATCGGATTCAGGCTTGGCCAACTCGTCAGCAAGCAATCGATCGGCTTCCACTTTCTGGGCCTGCAATGTCTCCATCGTGGGGTCGAAGACGCCGAATCCAACATCGTAAGTCAAGAACGGCACCAGATACCGGTTGATGATCCCGAAGTTCTCGTCCACCTTCTGCTGTGTCTTGCGCCCCCATGATTCGTCAGCCTCCTTTTGCTCCGGCGCCGCTGACGCGGCTTCATCGTTCTGACCTAACGCAGGCGATACCGTGAACACACAGCACGCCACGACGGCGAAAAGCGAAACAAAGGCAGGTCGGCGATCTTCGAACCATCGATGCAACATAGTTTTCCCTCAAGACCGTCATGCGTAAAAAGAATTGCAGACACGAATTCAATCGTGCGTTCACAGCGTTCGACCTCGAGACGATTGCGACTTCCGACGCAATTGCACAAACCGAGGATACCCCAGCGCCGCGCTCACCCGCCGCTGCAGGGCACGGACGCGGCGCAGGGCTTCGCCGTCATCGCGCCGGGCGGTGAACACCCCTGACGCGCCGGCCAGGCCCAGTTCATCGACAAACCCGTCGGAACGATCCTGCAGATTCATCAGCGCCTGCCGTACGTCGGCCGTCAACGTCGCGCCCAATCCGCGGCCCGTCCACAGGAACCCCCCACCGCCGTAGACGCCGACCTGATCGCCTTCAAACACGACGTAGCGCACCACGACATTCGTGCCGCGTTCGTCCATCGCCGTGCGGCCCGCGCGCGGCCGCCAGAACATGCTCAGATGCAGCGCCGTAGCGGGCTCATCGATCGGCCCTTCGGTGAGCATCACGTGCAGGTGATTGTCATCGGCAAAACCGTAGACACCTTCGTCAAATGCCCCGCCTCGCGCCACCTGCACGTCGTGCACGCTCTGCACCGTCAATTGACCCGATCGGCCGCAGCCGACCAGCAGCACGCACACCACACATACAGATACCAGAGCCGGGGCTCGTGAGATCATTGGGCAACGCGTCCGCGGGATGCGGCTCATGCGTGGATTTCCTCGCCAACACCGCCGCCGCGCAACGTGGCCGCGGTCTGCGACGATCGATCCGCCGCCGCGACATTCGGCGCGACCGGCAGTGTCAACCCCAGACACTGCAGCGCATCGCGCTCGACGATGGCGCGAATCTTCTGTCGCGGTACGCTCGGCAGGCCCGTGCCCTGCACCAGATGATTCATCGAATACAACGTTTCGATCGCCTGCTGCGGTGTTCCGTACGGGAAGCCACTGCCGAACAGCAGCCGGTCCGTGATCTCCATCTGGTGGGCTTCCAGCAGCAGGTTGTAAAGCTTCCACGGTCGCCCCACCACGTCGCTCAACTCGGTATAGACGTGCTCGTGTTTACCGATCAGCACCAGCGTTTCGTCAAGCCAGGGGTACCCGCCGTGCGCGATCACCAATCGCAATGCCGGAAACGCGCGGGCCACCTCGTCGAACAGGTACGGCCGAGCATACTCAAGCTTCATGTCCGGCGTGAAGTGAGACCCCTGATGGATCAGGACCGGCAGGCCCAGCCCGGCCGCCTTCTCATAGAGTCGCATCGCCCGGGAATGGCTGGGATGAAAATCCTGAGCCGCCGGGCTGATCGTCAGCCCCGACAGACCGGCTGCAACCGCCTCATCGACCTGCTCGACACTGCGATCTTCCATCGGGTCCACACCCGCGAACCCGATCACGTGTCCCGGATTCTCTGCGACGTACGCCGAAATGGTCTCGTTGGGCACGTCCGCCTGCAGGAACTGGCTGCGGAAGCCCAGGACCACGGCCACGTCCACCGGTTCCATCGCGTCCCGATGGGCCTGTGCACCAGCATTCAGTTGATCCCACGGCCCCGGCCACCGCCGACGCAGAACCGCCGAAATCTGCGGCCCCAACTGGTCGGGGCTCTGCCACAGATGCGTGTGAAGATCGACAATCATATCCGGTCACCATCCTACCGGGTGCGTCAGTCAAGGGAAAACCCGCCACACCCCCACCCTCATTTATCGGAACGTGTCCGCGGCTCACTTGAAGCGCCCGCCACCGCCCTGGCTTTCTCTTCGCCCATAAGTTGACTGTAGGTATCGAGATACGCTCTTTCACTCAGCGCCAGCGCCTGCTCATACCAGGGCCGCGCATCGCCGGGCCGCCCCAGACGATCTGCCAGGTCCGCCGCGTCAAGGTGCGCCGTGATCCCGTACGGATCCCTCAGCAGCATCCGCTTCAAGGCGCCGATCGCCTCTTCGACCTGGCGGAGGTCCCTGGTGTCAACAGCCAGATCAGCCCGGAGTTCAGCCTCCAAGTGATACATCAGCGCCGGTCGGACCTGATTCCGGGCCAGTCGCCGGATCGGCCGGATCGCGGCCTCAGCCTGTTCCAGCCAGGCCTCCTGAGTGATCAGACCGGCCGCATGTCGCCGCCGAAGCTGGGCCATCTGGATGCGAGCCAGCCACTGAGCGACATGCGGATCCACCAGAATCGCCTGGGCCGCAGTCAGGTCCGCCGCGACACGATCCGCCTGCCCGAGCCACCGATCGCGAACCGGCCCAAACTCCGAATCTCGAAGTCCCTGCGCCGCCCGATACGTGTCGGCCGCGCGGCCGAGCAACCACTGCTGTCGCGCCAGCGGAATCAGTAGCACAAGCACCATCGCCGCCGCGATCAGCCACGCCACCATCGCGCCCCACGGGATCGGCATGCGCTTGGGCTTCGCATCCGGTAGCCGACCGCTCGCCGCAAGCCCCACCACCACAATAAGCAAAGGCAATGAGGTCGCATTGGTCAGGCTCATCTCGATTTGACTATGGAGCAGCATGCCCATCGCCGCCGCCGTCAGTCCGATCAAGACCCATTGTCCATCCATCCGCGCCGAACGCGCCAACGCACCGACAATCAATACGAACCCGGCCGCCCCGATCACCCACATGCCGATCTCCGGCGCCCCAAGCAGCAGCAGTGCCACAAACACCACGGGCACCGCCAATCCCACGATGATGCGGCTCCGGTCGTTCTCGTGGCGGCCGACGTCGATCAGCGTCGCCGAGATCATGGCCACGAAGCCCATCATCAACAGCAGGACCACGCCGAGCAAACCAAAAATGCGCATTTCCACAGCATATTGCGTGCCGAACGCGACGACGCACGCGATCGCCAACACCCAACCGAAACCGACCTCGTTTGTTGGCGGCGGATCCCGCCCGCTTGTCACGGCGCGCGCAGCATTCGTCCCCACCCCCCACAGCAGCCCGATCAACAACACCGACCACGCCGCCCCGCCGAGTCCAAGCGTTGACGTCCACGCGAGAAACACATTATGCGGATCGCGCACTTCCTCCGGGCAGTTCTCCGGCTTCACGATCAGGAACGTTTGCTGAAATCGGCCCGGCCCCACGCCGATCACATCCCCGCCCACCCCGCGGAGATCACGGCGATCAACGTGCCCGCGGAGCGACGCCATATCCTCGCGAATCATCGCCGCCGCCGCACGCCAATACATCGATCGAAACAGCAACGACCTCTCGCCGTCCGCCGACGCGCCCATCATCTGGGGCCGCAACAGGACCGCCGCGACGCCCACCACCAACACCGCAAACCCGACGAACCGCCACCACCACGCGCCCCAGCCCAGCCGCCGCGCCACCCACCAGGCCGCCGCGGCCGCAACCGTGGCGATCGCGCACGCCGCCAACGCGCCCTTGGAGAATGTCAGAATCAGCGTCCCCCCCGCCAGCAGAGCCAGGACCCCAGCCAGGATCGCGCGCACCCCATCGCTCCGCGTCCCCGGGAGGCCTATCGATCCCGAATCGACCTGTTGCGATTCGCCACGCCGATCACGTGATCGAACGTGACACAACGACACCCCCGCCGCGACGCACGCGAGCGTCAGCATCATCGTGCCGAACACATTTGAGAAGCCCGTCCGCCCGGTCAGCTCAAACTGGTTCAAACGTCGTTCATACTTCCGGAACTCCGCCGACTCCTCTGTCCAACCTCGGGACTGCATGATCTCATCTTTGTCCTGCTCATACGCTCTGAGTGTTTGCGCACGCTGGACCGTCCCCTGGTAGATCGCGCCGACCGAGAGAGGCAGAATCAACGCCACCACGGCCGCAAGAATCATCCGCCGCATCTCGTTCCGCTGCGCGACATGAAGCGTCGCCAGTCCCAACGCCAACCCGCCGACCCAACCGCCGCCGATCGTCAGGGATTCCATGTCGCGCGCGCCTTGCACGCCCGCGGCAATCGCTCCGCCCACCCAAAGCAGCAGCAACATCCCGTGCACCCGCCGGCCATGAAGCGCCGCATCCCAGAGCGAAAGCCCCAACACCACCACCGCCAGACAATCCAGCGCCGCCGCACCGGTCGGCCCCAGCGTCAAGGACATCGTCCCGATGTCCTTGACGCTGGGCTCCGAGCCCCAGTGCAACCGCGGCGCGAAAGAGACCAGACATCGAATCAGCATGAGGCCGATCACGCCGACCACCGCCGCCAAGCCCGGCCAATCCCGCCGGTGCGGCCGCGTCCAGCCCAGTCGCTTCCGAATCGGGATTGGCGGGGGCGTTGCTTCGGTCACTTGGATCGCTCGCGATCTTCATCCGACTCACCGAGTGTGCGCTCCAACAACCCAAGCACGATCAAAATCACACCGGCCTGCAAGACGATCACGCACGCCTGCCAGGCCTTCGCGCTGCTGAGCATCACGCCGCCCAGACCCGTCGCCAGCGTGCACGCCCAGATCACTCCCACCGCCGCACGCGCGGATAAGCCCTTGCGCACCAGTCGATGCGAAAAATGTTGCCTGTCGCCAACCAGCGGATTGCGCCCGCGGCTGATGCGGATCAGCGTCACGCTCGTCAGGTCGTAGAGCGGTATCGCCAGCACAACCAGCGGCGTCAGCACCGCCCACCATTGGGTCCCGCGGAGCGAGGTCGGGTCGTGATACGTAATCCGCACCGAGCAGAACGCCAGCACCAGACCCACCACCAGCGAGCCGGCATCGCCCATAAAGATGCTCGCCGGTGGCAGATTGAAAAAGAGGAATCCCGCCACCGACCCCACCAGCACCGCCAGCAGACCCGCCACAAACCATTGCTCGTTAACCAGCGCCGCCGCCATCAGAATCGAGGCGCAGATCACCGCCACGCCGCCTGCCAGACCATCCATGTTGTCGAGAAAGTTCACCGCGTTGATGATCGCCACGAACCAGAAGATCGTGAGCAAAATGCTTGGCGTCTCGCCCCACTGCTCCATCAGCCGCACGTTACACCACGTCGCGAGGACAAACGCGGCAAGTATCTGAGCGGCCAGCTTTGAAAACGGCCCCAGATCACGCCGATCGTCGATCAGCCCCACCAGATGCAAAACGAGCATGCCCCCAAGCAGCGCCAGTGCCATTAACGTCTGATTCCGCATCCCCTGGAGATGAGGGACCGCATCCGGCGACATCCACTCCCACGCCCCCATCGGCAGCCACCACGCCGCGGCCAGAATCGCCGCAATAATCGAACCCATTGTCAGGAAGATCGCCACGCCGCCGGTCACCGGCACCGCCCGATCGTGCAGCTTGCGTCGCCCCGGCTGATCCATCTGCCCCGTCCGCCGCCCCACCGCGCGCATCACCCACGTGAGCACGCAGCTCACCACCAGCGACACGATCATTAGGACAATGCAGGCAGGAACCATATTGGATCGACGAGCAGCCCAGCCCCTCGCCTAGTGTTCGATGTCCATCGCCATGAGCTGGGCGTCATCCCGTAGCGGCCCGGCCGCCTTCACGTGCTCCGGGTGCGGCAGATAACTCTCCAGCGACGCCCGATCGTTGAACGTGACAATCATACCGTGTGTGTACCCATCGGCGCGATCGGTGAAATTCTCACCGATCACCAGTTCCACCACGCCCGGCACGCGATCGCGCACCGACCGAAGATTGTCCAGATGATCCCGTATACGCTCGGGCGACACTTCGGGTTTGAATCGAATCCAGACCATATGTTGCACTGCCATGCGTCATCTCCAGGGGTGATGCAATCGCCGAACCACGTCACACCAATCGGCCGACCCGTTGTCGTGCCGGACCTGCTGCCGCTATTCTCACACAGATTCGACCGCCGGTCCAAAAGGCGCGCCCATGCCCCGTGAGCCTATCGTGATTCAGTGCCCCACCCGAATCGAAGCTCATCCATTGTTGCGCCGTCTGGATTTCCAGCAGAATCGCCAGCCGGAAGCCGAGCCGCCCACGTGGATCGCCCGGCATGCGGATATCAAGATGGCCCTGATCCTTTCGGGCGTCGGCCAAGCGCGGGCGACATCGGCCACCAAATGGGCGCTGAAGCAACTACAACCGCGCGGATTGATCTTCGCCGGTGTCGCCGGCGGATTGAACCCCCGCCTCCACGTCGCCGACGTCATCACCCCCGCACGCGTCATCGACGGGCGGACCCGCGAAACTCTCACCCCGACCATGCCCGGACCAACCGATGACACACTCGTCACCGTCGATCGGGTCATCAACACGCCGGGTCAGAAAGCTGCTTTGTATGCCGAATTCAACGCCGACGCAGTCGACATGGAAACCGCCGCCGCCGCGTCGCTCTGCGACCGCGCCAGCGTCCCCTGGCGCAGTGCGCGCGCCATCTGCGACACCGCCCATGCCGAATTGCCCAACGGCCTGGCCCGGATGATCGACGACGACGGCCGCATCCAATGGCGCGCCACGGCCGGCGCACTGCTCGGCGACCCGCAGCGTATCGGCCCGTTGATCATTCTGGCCCGCGCCATGCGCCGCGCCACCCGCGCATTGGCTGATGCGATCGTCGATTCCATCGAATCTCAATGACCGTCAGGTAAACCGTGTCGAACCGTCCGGTTACGGCTACAATGGCGTCGATATGGCAACGCTCAGCTACCAGACCGCCGGTGAATCGCACGGACCAGCCCTGATCATCCTCGTCAACGGCATGCCCGCCAGCGTGGCCATCGACTACGAACTGATCAACGGCGAGCTGCGCCGGCGCCAGGGCGGCTACGGTCGCGGCGGGCGACAACACATCGAAACCGATACCGCTGAGTTCCTGTCCGGCGTCCGCCTGGACCAGACCATCGGCGCTCCGATCGTGATGCGCATCGCCAACCGCGATTCCCGACTCGACGATCTCGAAAAGACTCCCCGCCTGCATCGGCCGCGCCCCGGGCATGCCGACCTCGCCGGCAGCATCAAATGGCTCACCACCGATTGCCGCGAGACCCTTGAACGCGCCAGCGCCCGTGAGACCGCCAGTCGCGTCGCCGCCGGCGCGCTGGCACGCTGTCTGCTCGGCGCATTCGGTATCGAAGTGTTCGGCTTTGTCCGCGGCCTCGGCACGTCCGAGACCCACGTCGAGGTCACGCCCGACAATTGGTCGGCCCTCGTCAAAGCCCGCAACGACAGCGATGTGTACTGCCCCGACGAAGCCGCGTCCGAACAGATGCGCCAGACCATTCGTCAGGCCAAGGAAGATGGCGACACCGTCGGCGGCATCGTCGAAACGCACATCTTCGGCTGCCCGCCCGGCCTGGGCACCTGCGCCAACTGGTTTGAAAAACTCGATTCACGACTCGCCGCGACCGTCATGGGCATTCAGGCGTTCAAAGGTGTCGAGATCGGTCTGGGCTTCGAGGCCGCCCGCCGCCCCGGATCACAGGTGCATGATCAGATCGGTTTCGATGAATCGCGTCGCAACACCGCCTCGCTCGGCTTCACTCGTCTGACCAACCGGGCCGGCGGCACCGAAGGCGGCATGACCAACGGTCAGCCCGTCATCGTCCGCGGCGCGATGAAGCCGATCTCCACCCTGCTCAAGCCTCTTCAGTCGGTGGACCTGAATACCCGGGAAGTCTCCGAAGCCGCCTACGAACGTTCCGACGTCTGTGCGGTGTCCGCCGCCTCCGTCGTCATGGAGAACGCGATCGCCTTCGAGGTCGCCCGCGCCTTCGTTGAGAAGTTTGGCGGCGACACGATGATCGAGCTGCGCCAGAATTACGACCGATTCATGGAACTGGCTCGCCAACTCCCCCTGCCCGAAGACCTCGCCTGAACCTGTCACCGAGACTTCGCTCGCATTTGTAAAATCCGGCGGATTGGTGTAAATATTCTGGTGTTGGGGTCAAAACCGTGGGACTAGAGGGATCGGCCGGGGGAGGGTCTAATGTTTGAGAGGGAAGCACCGTCACTGTCGCCGGATGAATCGCGCGCCATCGCCGATGTGCTGGGGCGCATTCCACGATGCCACTACATCATGACCGCGCGCACGCCGGATCGCCTCGGCGGCGCGCTGGTCACGTGGGTACAACAGGCCGGCGCCGAGCCGCCCATGATCTCCGTCACCCTTCAGAAGGCCCGGTCGATCACGCCGCTGATTCTCGATGCGCACGCGTTCTGCCTGTGCCAGATCGATCCGAGCGATCGCACGCTCATCCGGCGGTTCTCCGCATCCGGCGATGCGTTCCGATTTGACGGCCTGCCCCTCGAACGCGGCAAGACCGGCGCGCCGATCGTCACTGGCGCACAGGCCTATCTCGAGTGCGAAGTCATACGCCACACGGATTTCGACGGCGACCATGATCTGTACGTCGCCCAGATCGTCGCCGCCGGTATCCTCCGCGGCGGCGAGGTGATCCCCCACTTCCCCCCCACGCCGACCAAGCTTCCTCCTTGATCAAGCCCGGCACGCCCGATCCACGCCAACGCGCCGCGCCCCGATTCGCGCCCGTCGAGGTATCCTGTTGGCCGGTTCACGTGGAGATCCCCCAAGCACACGTATGAGATACAAACTCACCATCGCCTACGACGGCACGCAGTTCCACGGCTGGCAGGCCCAATTGCCGCCCGGCAGGCCGCCGCTGCGCACTGTGCAAGGCGTCCTCCGAGGCGCGCTGGTCCAACTCATGCGCCAGCCCGTCGAACTCACCGGCGCTTCCCGAACGGACTCCGGCGTCCACGCCATAGGACAGATCGCCCACTTCGATGGCGACACCACCATCCCGCTCGATCGCCTCGTGCCCGCCATCAACAGCCGCCTGCCCGATGATGTCGCGATCCGTCACGTCGAGCCCACGCACGCCCAGTTCGAGTCCATCACCGACGCGATCAGCAAGCAATACCGCTACCGCCTGTGGATCAGTCCCAATCAGCCGATCTTTGAACGTCACTTCGTCCACCACTGCTGGGACACGCTCGACGCCGATCGCATGGCCGACGCCGCGGCACGCTTCATCGGTGAGCACGACTTCGCCGGCTTCGCCAACGCCGACCACAACCGCCAGACCACCATCCGCACCATTCACGATTGCCACGTCCAGCCCGATCCCACCGGCGCCCCGGAACTGCACATTGTCGTGTCCGGCGACGGGTTTCTTTACAACATGGTCCGCATCATCGCCGGCACGCTGGTCGAGATCGGGCGCGGCCGCCGCGAGCCGGAGCTTGTGGACGACATCCTCACAGAGCCAGACCGACAACGCGCCGGGCCGACCCTCGCCGCGTCCGGGCTCTGCCTGGAGTGGATTCGCTACCCCGATCCCGCTGAGTCCCTCCAGGCCACGACCGACACCTGACCCGGCGCCGTTTCCGTCAGTTCACATGCGATTTCGGCGCTCGGTCGATCCAACCCGGCACGTTGATGTCCGCCGACTTCACCCAGGCTGTGCGATACAAAGAGGCCGTGAACCGAACACTGGCGCGCAATCGCTCGAGCGCGAACGCTTCCAGTTCCGCATCGTCAATCGACTTGGCGTCCTGATCCGGCACCACCCCCTCCAGCGCATACACCCGCCCGACCAGCGCATGCGAACGCATCAGCTCCGCGACCACGCCCGCCCGCAGATCATCAAACACCCCGGCCTCCAGATCCGCCACGATCGCCGCTCCCGTTGCATCCAGCTTGCGTAACAGCCCGTCCACCTTCTCGTGTATCCCCGTCCGAGGCGTGCGATCACCTGGCTCAGCCACGCGTCCGTCGAAGTGGATCGATGTGTGCAGCGGCATGCACAGATCCTGCGCGTAATGCGCCAGCAGGCCCGCGTACGTCAAACACTTCGCCTGAATCACCGGATCGTTCGGCCAACGTCGATGCTCCGCGAACGCCATCTGCAACCGCTGCGTCCACTCACAGATCGCATATGGCAGCGTGCCCACCTTCTGCGGCTCCCAACCCATCCGATGACACAGCGCGATGAACGCGTACCGATCACCCGGCAACTTCTGGCCCCGCAACATCTCCAGATCGATGTAATGCTCCGGATGCTCGGCGGCGTAGAGCTCCGGGAGCGATCGGCTCTTGAATATATCCGTATCAAGACACACGTGAGCCGCATGATCCGGCACGCCCGCCACAAAGAACGCCGGCATGTCCGACGGCAGCAACCGCGCCGCCAGTTGCGTCGCCCGCGTGTGCTCCTTCTCATGCCAGCCGATCGTCATCACAACGCACACCGCCAACACAGGCACGATCGTCACCGTCAATATGCGTTTCATATCGTAAGACTCCACAATCAAATCCTGAATATCGCGCCCAGCTTCTTACCGAGCATCATCGATGCCCCGATCAACGTCAACGTCAGCAGCGCCATCCCCCACACGCCCATCGCGCTGGCGACGTAGGGCCCGTCCCCCAATCGATCGAACAGCTCATAAATTCGCTTCGTGATCGGGTAATGCTCCGATGTCTGAGCCAGGATCAACGAGTCCGACACCTCCAGCATCGCAAAGCTGAACGCCAGCAATCCCCCCGCGATCAGATTCGCCATGATCAGCGGCATCACGATCCGCCGAACCGTCCGCCATCGGCTCGCACCCAGGTTCAGCGCCGCCTCCTCCAGATCGCGCGGCGTCTGCTCCAGCCCCGCCGACGCCGACCGCACCACATAGGGCAATCGTCGCACCGCATACGCAATCACCAGAAACACAATCGGATTCGGGTTCTCCCCCACCACCTGCAGCCAACCCGGCACCGCCAAACCGCGCGCCTCGAACCAACCACCAACCTGGAAGGAGATCGCCACGTACCCGAACGCGATCACCAGCCCCGGCACCGCCAGCGGCATCATCGCCATCGCATCGAGCAGCTTCCCGCCGATCACCCTCGACCGCACCACCAGATACGCGATCGTCAGCCCCAGCGCCACGTCCACCATCATCGCCAGCACCGAATAGATCAGGCTGTTGCGTATCGACCCGCTCGCGTCCGCATCCCGTAGCGCCCCCGTCTCGCCGATGTAATGCGCCATCGTCAAGCACTCCGGCAACACCGATTGGTACCACGTGTCCGGTTCGGTCAACGATGCAAGAATCACACCCACGTGCGGCATCACGGCCAGGAATGTGATCGCCGCGAACGGCAGTAACACCAGCAATCCTTTGCCGCCGGTCAGTCGTTTCGTCGTCGCTGCGACCGAGGCCCGTGTTGTCGCCGCGTAGCTTCGCCGCCCAATCGTCACCTTGCCGATGAGGTACAGTCCCACCGCGATCGCCAACATCACCACCACCAGCGCATACGGCTGCGCGCTGGTTGCCATCTCCTGAATCCCCCAGAAAATCTGCACCGGCGCGACCGCCGTGTAGTCAAACATCAGCGGCGTGCCCAGTTCCGTGAACGACCAGATAAACACGATCGTCGCCCCGGCGAACACGCCCGGCATGATCAGCGGCAACACGATCCGCCGCAGTCGCGTCCACCGAGACGCCCCCAAATTCGCCGCCGCCTGCTCCATCGACGGATCCAGATTCGCCAGCGCGGCCGACACGTTCAGATACACAATGGGATACAGGTGCAGCACCTCCATCATCACCACCCCGAAGAACCGCCACCCGCCCAGCCAGTTGATCGGGTCCGCCTCATCACCCAGCCCCATCGACGCCAACAGACTATTCACCGCGCCATACCGCCCCAACAACATCCGCAACCCAATCACCCCCACGAACGGCGGCAGGATCAGCGGCACCAACAACAGACTGGAAAATATCGTCTTACCTCTAAAATCAAACCGTGTTGACAGCAGCGCCAGCGGCAGCGCCACCGCCAGCGACAACGCCGTCACACAACACGCAATCAACAGACTGTTGATCAATCCGTCGCGCATGACCGGATCGACGAACACGTCCAGCACAAACCGCAGTGTCCATGCCGTCCGACCGTCGATCTGCGTCTGGAACCCCCCCAACACCGTCAGCGCGATCGGCCACACCAGAAACAGCGCGAGAAACGCCACGCACACGCCGTACAACCCATACTTGTAAACCAGATTCGCTCGCATAAGTTCAGCCGCGATACGTTACGTTGCTTCCCGCAAGGAAAGCGTCATTCCTTCGACAGCGCAATCACTTTGCGGTATTGATCCTTAAAGAACGCGGTCCACCTGCGACGGTCGGCATCTTCCGCCCACGAGAATTTCTTCCACAGCGGACGACGCATCGTCAAGAGCGCCGTCTGAAAATCAATCATGCGCTCGTGATCCGCCATCGCCCCAATCATCCGTTCGACCTGCTGATGTTGATGACGATATCGATCGGCAAAATCCGTAGGCAGCGCGCCCGGCTCATCAATCGTGCGGCGTAGCTGCTCGATCAGATCCGACAGCCCCGCGCACGCCGCCACAATGTGCTCTTCACCGAGCGTGTCCGCCGCCCATTGCATTCGCGCCAGCGCGTAGCGATGCGTGTCATACCACTTCGCCAGACGCTCCGCCGACGGCCCGTCGGCCGGAACGTCCCGCCACACCTCCGCGATGTCCGTCGTCGGCAGTCGATCAAACTCGGCCGGCATCGCCGCCTTCTTCACCGGATCGTCCGTCCGCTCGATCGCGACCCACGCCGCGTTCAGATCCGCGTGAATATCCATGCACATCGCGTGCATCAGCGTCGGCACCACACTGAAATAGCTCGGCGTCCCTTCCGCCAGCGGCTTGGCAATGTCAACAAACGGATTCACCTGATCGATCATGCGATCCAGATACTGTTCATACATGTCAACCCGAATTGGCGCCCGGCGCAGCTCAAATTGCGCCGGCCCCATTGGATCGTCTTTCGGGAAATTCCAGATCGCCTGCCCTTCGACACTCAATAAAAACTCAATAAGCCGCACCGCCACTTCTTTGTTCCGCGCCCCGCGCAACACCGCGATCGGATCCGCCGTGACAACCGTCGCGCCCGCCGGCGCCACGTATCCCACCCGCTTGCCCCCGCCGATCTTCTGAGACTGATACCGCCCATAGAAATCGATGCACATCCCCGCCGCCGCATTACCGTACGATACGTCAGTCGGCACCTTCGACGCATTCGGCGCGAAGTACCGCGCGTTGGCAAACACCCGTCGCAACGTGTGCATCCCGCGCTCCCAGCCGTACCGCTGCAGGATCGCGTCGTACGTCACCCGCACCGACCCCGAGTGCGATGGGTCCGCCAGTGCCATCCAACCCTCATAGTGAAAGTCTGTCAGGTCCGACCACGTCCGCGGCACCGGCAGCCCCCGTGCGTTCAACACATCGTGGTTGTACACAATGCCGAAACTCGCCAATACGATCCCGTACCAGTGCCCGTCCGGCTCATAGAGCATCTTGTCGGCAATCAACGGCTCGGGGTACGCCGCCGCCAACACCGCTGGATCAATCGTGACCGGCTCGGTCAGCGACACGCGCTGGGTCTCGACGATGCCGCCGTCGCCAACGATCGGCGCCTCAATCCCGCCTTTCAGTTGCACGTCAAAAAAATAATCGCCCCCACCGAACACCATGTCCATCCCCACCCCGTCTTCCAGCTTCCCACCCTTGGCCAGCGCCGTGTATCGACTCTTGAGGATCCGTTCGATATCAGAAGTGCCCCCGAGATTCCGCCAGTTGATGTCGACCGCTTCGTCATATTTCTCGGCATGCCAGGCACTAAACGCCCGCTCTACTTCATATCGAATCTGCTCATTGTGCGGGCTGATGATGATCAACGTCCGCCCGCCCCGCGGCGCCGACACCTCCGGTCGGCTCCACGCCAATGGGAGAACCAATACCACCACAAACAATACCGCCACGACGATACGACCGGTCCAGCCACGCATAGCTCATCATCTTAACGGCTCGCGACCCCAACGTGACCACCCCCCATCGCCGCGCCTTCATGACCGCGATCTTGCCGCGACCCCCCAGACCGGTAAGCTGGTGTCGTCATGATCCAAGTGTCCCTGCGCCAACTCTCCAAGCGATTCGACCAGACCGCCGCCGTCGATCAGGTTGATCTGGTCATCGAGCCCGGCGAGCTGTTCTTCCTGCTCGGCCCGTCCGGCTGCGGTAAGACCACCCTCCTGCGCATGATCGGCGGACTCGAGACCCCCACCGCCGGCTCGATCCACTTCGGCGATCGCGATGTCACCCAACTGCCCACCGGCCGCCGCAACACCGCCATGGTCTTCCAGTCCTACGCGCTCTGGCCGCACATGACCGTCGCTCAGAACATCGCGTTCGGACTCGAGACACGTCACGTCCCCGCCATCGAGCGTCGACAACGCGCAGCCGACGCCATGCGCCTCACCCGCATCGCCGAACTCGCCCACCGTCACCCCATGCAACTGTCCGGCGGCCAACAGCAGCGCGTCGCCCTCGCCCGCGCCCTGGTCGTTCGGCCCGACGTCCTGCTGCTCGACGAACCCCTGTCCAATCTCGACGCCAAACTCCGTCTCGAGATGCGCCGTGAGATCCGCCGCATCTGCAAATCCGCGGAGATCACCACCATCTACGTTACCCACGATCAGGAAGAAGCGCTGTCCATGGCCGACCGCATCGCCCTGATGGGTGACGGACACATGTGTCAGATCGGCCCGCCCCACGAGATCTACAACCGCCCCACGAGCCGATTCGTCGCCGATTTCCTCGGCTCAACCAACTTCATCCCCGCTGAGGTCCGGGAGAAATCCAACGGGCGCCTGCTCCTGCAAAGCCCCGCCGGCCCCATTCGCTCCAGCGTCTTCCCCGATGATGCCCCCACCGGCGGCAACGTCACCTGTTCCGTCCGCCATGAGGCCGTCCGCCTCCTTGCGCCCGACGAATCCGCCGACAACATCTTTACCGGCGCCCACCTCGACACCGTCTACCTCGGCGACATCGCCCAGCACACCTTCGAACTGGCCGACGGCCTCCGCCTCGAATCCAACGAGATCAAACCCGTCTTGCGCCAATGGACCGAACCCGCCCGCATCGGGTTCGACGCGCGGGATGTGATCGTCCTGACCAATTAACCGCGCCGCCCCAACGCCCTCCCAACGCCCAATAACAACCGGTAACCTATCGCCATGCACCCCGCACGCATCAACGAACTGGTTGCCCTCGATCACCAGCACGTCTGGCATCCGTTCACCCCCATGCGCCAGTGGCGCGAATCCAACCCCCTCATCATCGAGTCCGGCGACGGCGACTGCCTCATCGATGCCCACGGCAACCGCTACATCGACGGCGTGTCCAGCATCTGGTGCAACGTGCACGGCCACCGCGTCCGCCAGATCGATCAAGCCATCCGCGATCAACTCGACCGCATCGCCCACACCACCATGCTCGGTCTGACCCACGAACCCGCCGTCGACCTCGCCCGCCGCCTGTGCAATCTCGCCCCCGGTCATCTGAACAAAGTGTTCTATTCCGACGCCGGCGCCACCGCCGTCGAAATCGCATTCAAAATGGCCGTCGGATACTGGCATCACACCGGCCAACCCCAGCGCAACCGCTTCATCGGCATCCGGGGCGCCTACCACGGCGACACCACCGGCTCCATGTCCGTCGGCTACGACGAAACATTCCACCGCCCATTCAAATCCATGGTCTTTGAGACCGATTTCGTCCCCGCGCCCGACCCATTTCACACCCACCGACCACCCGAAGACACCACCGATCGCCGATGGGCATTGGAACACCCCGATCACTGCGCCGCGATCAAAGACCATGCTCTGCAGGCCCTCGACCAACACCTCAGCAAATGCGCCGATCGAACCGCCGCCATCGTCGTCGAACCCCTCGTCCAGGGCGCGGCCGGCCTCATCGTTCACCCGCCCGGCTACCTCGCCGACGTCGCCGACCTCGCCCGCCGGCACCACACGCTGCTCATCGCCGACGAAGTCGCCACCGGATTCGGTCGCACCGGCGCGATGTTCGCCGCCGACCACGAACACGTCGCCCCCGACATCCTCTGCCTCGGCAAAGGGCTGACCGGCGGATACCTTCCCCTCGCCGCTACCCTCGCCACCGACACCATCGAACAAGCCTTCACCGGCGAAATCCACGAACACCGCACCCTCTACCACGGCCACACCTACACCGGCAATCCGCTCGCCTGCGCCGCCGCCCTCGCCTCGCTTGACCTGTTCGAATCCACCAACCTGATTGAGCACGTGAACCGCAAGGCCGAACTGCTCGCCCAGCACCTCAACCCGTTGCGCGATGCCTCGCGCTTCCCCTACGTCGGCGACGTCCGCCAACGCGGCCTCATGGCGGGCATCGAACTGACAATCCCCGGCACCGACGGCGCCACCGGATTCGATCCCTCTCGACGTTGGGGTGCCGATATCTGCCGCGCCTGCCGCGATCGCGGCATCATCATCCGTCCCCTCGGCAACGTCATCGTCCTGATGCCCCCGCTCGCCATTCGCGATGAAAACCTGATTTACCTGACCGACACCGTTGTCAGCGTCATCGCCGACTACCCATTTGAATGACGCCGGCGCACCATCAGCACATCCCAGCTTGATTTTGTATGCATGCGCCCCGCACGGCGAACACGGCACCGCCGACCGCATCACACGGTATAAGCCACCCGGACCTCATTCGTACGGCCAATATTGATCCCGGAATCCCGCTTGCCCCGCCCTTCACACCTGAGCCGGCCACCGCTATCGGCCTCAGCAACCCACCCTCACCGACCGATACAACTGATGCGCTCGGACAAAGAGGATGCCCGATTGGCCATCGCCACGCCCGGTTCACCGACAACGCCCCAGTTCGACGCGCGCCTCGTCGTGCGCCAGCCAATCTTCCACCGCGCTGATCTCGACGTGTTCGGCTACGAAGTGCTCATCTCTCAGCACACCGCTGACGCCGGCGCTCAGTCAAGCGTCGAGGCCGGCTGGGCGGCCCTCGCGGATATGACCATCCCCATTCCGGATCTGCTCTCTCTCAGCGCCGGCAAACCTGTCCTGCTGCCCACCACCGCACCGCTGCTGATCGATGGCGTCCACCACGACCTGCCCGCCGAGACCACGGTGCTGGAACTCACCGGGCCGTGCCAGTTGAGCGACGAATTGATCGGCGCCTGCCACGAAGCCAAACGCGCCGGCTATCGGCTGGTCATGACCGACGATCTGGTCCAGCAGTCATGGGGATCCGACCCCGCGCCTGCCGACTTTATCGCCTTCACCCCCGCATCCGTTCAGCGTCACCACGCACAGTTCATCAACGGCCGGTTCATGCGCCACCCCGCCCAGACCCTGATCCGCCATCTCGATGACCGCCGCCAATACGACGACGCGGTCCTCATGTCCTTCAATCTTTATCAAGGCGGATTCATCGGCGAGCCGTCCAACGCCCGCTTCGCGCAGATCCCCACCGCCAAGCAGCACCAGTTGCAGTTGATGGAACAGATCAATCGCCCGGAACTCGACGTCGACAAGCTGATATCCATCATCAAGAGCGACATCTCACTGGCCACCCAACTGCTGAAGCTGATCAACTCCGCCGCCCTCGGTGTCCGCAACAAGATCAATTCGCTCAAACAGGCGATCGTCTTGCTCGGGGAGCGCGGCCTCAAACGGTGGATCACCGTCAGCGTGATCAAGAATCTCGCCGTCGATAAGCCTTCGGAATTGATGCGAATAGGCTTGGTGCGCGGCCGATGCTGCGAAATGCTCGCCGAGCCTTGTGATCTCGCCGATCGTCAACTCGATCTGTTCATGGTCGGCATGCTCTCCGTGCTCGACGCGATGCTCGATTGCCCCATGGCCAAGCTCATCGAAGGCCTGCCCCTGCCCGATGACGCCAAGGGCGCCCTGCTTGGCGATGACTCGCCCATGCACGGACTGCTCGCGTTCGTCATCGGCTACGGCGACGGCCGGTTCGAGGACATCACCAGACTCAAAGCCGACCTGCCCTGCTCCATGATTCACGTGCCCCCGGCCTACACCGAAGCCACCCAGTGGGCCGATCAGTGCATGGATTGATGCACACCCACCACCGCCGGCCTGCTACGGCCCCTCGATCCAACGCACGGAATTCGTGACCGTCACCTCTTGCGACGAGTAATCGCCCGGGTCGCTGCCGTTGAACACGTCGTCGACTTGCAGCGCGTTCAGCGCCCGATCATAGACCGCCACACGTGTCAGCGTGCCCAGCCAGTCGCGACTGGTGCCGTCCTCATTGAACAACATGAACTTGTAATCCGAATCCCACCCGTCGAACGTGCCCGTGCGCGGCCCCGTGACCTCCAGCACACCGTCGCGATACATCTTCACGTTTTCACCGTCATACGTCATGACGATGTGCTGTTCGCCGGTGGTCAGCACATAACTCGACTCGATGTTCGGCATCCCGTTGCTCGTGCTGGACGTCGTCCGCAAACGCGTGAGATACTTCTGCCCCTCCTGTCCCACCGTGAAGTTCCGCACATAAGCCCCGTCGGAATACGACACGATCCGGGCCGGCCCGCCCTGCGTGAGATTGTCCGGCTGGCAGATGATTTCCACCGTCAACTCATCCGTCGCAGTGAGCGCGTCGTATAGTTTCGTGGCCGCGCCCGATGAGATCGCGCGATTCTCACTAGCCGCGTGAAGTCCCCCGCCGCTGACCCACGTCACGCCGGTCGTGGTCTCCAGATCAAGATTTACCGCCGTGCCGAAACCTGATGTGTCGACAATCTCCGTGCCCGGCCCGCTGCTCGGCCCGATCGCCTGGCCCGCGTTCAGATTCGACACCTGATTTGCGTCCAGCCCGTATCGATAGATTCGCACGTCATCGATCGTGCCATCGAAGTAATACGTCAGCGTCTCATGCGACAGGTTGTCGCTCAGCCATGTCCCCGCCCCCAGCGCCAGCGGCTCATAGTTGCCGATGCCGCCGCTGCTGGTGCCCATGCCGCCGGCGTAACTGTTGCTGTCGACCAGCAACCCGTTGAGATACAGCTTCATCCCGCCCGGCCCGAACGTCGCCACCACGTGATACCACGTGTCGGTCGAGAGCCCGCCACTGCTCAACGTGTAGCTTGAACTGGTGCTCTGCAGCCGCCAATTCAGCGTCGAGCCGTAGGTATACACATGGAAATGTCCGCCCGTGTCGTAACTCGTCGAATCCTTCGAGAAGATCGCCTTATGCCCAGACAGCGAATCGCTGTTAAACCACAGCGACACCGTACCCGCGTCCAGCAGCATCGAATCGCTGTGCGGAATCAGCACGAAATCACTGCCGTCAAAATCGACCGCGGTGCCATCCTGCCCGCTCACGCCGGTCGTCGCGCCGGCAATGGATCCATCGTGGCTGGCAACTTCGTCACCCGCCGGCGCCGGTCCCACTGCGGGCAATGCCTCATCAATGTGTAACTCCCCCGTGCCCGTCATCACCAAATCATCCAACGCAACGATCGAGCCGTACACCTTACAGTTGTTCCCAATCTCCACATCGCCGTTGGAATGAATGCGCCCGCTGATGACCGACGTCTGCTCAACAGAAATCTCCTCGGCGCTATTGAGCATGAAAAGGCTCAGACGATCGGTTCCCGTGGTATCACTGTTCACCGCGACGCTATTCTCGAAGCTCATACCCTCATCAGAATAGACCGACAGGCTCGACCCAATCGGCACGACGATCTCCGCGCCGGTGCGCACCTCGAATTCGCCTTGACAGTGGATCCTGACATCGCCATCTATGGTGACCACCGTATGATTGCCGCTGATCGTCAGATCCCCAAAGGCGCGGTCCGTGTTGATCGTCGTGTCACTGTTCAGCGACGTGTCGCCCTCGCTGACCGGCATCCCGGCTGGCGCGCTGGCGCTGGGCATGGACGCGTTCAACGGCAGCGCCGACTGCGGTCCCGTGATCGCCCCCGCCGGTGCGGAGATGACGCTACCAGGGTCGCCCTGTTCGCCAACGTGAGCACTGCCGAAGATCTTACCCGAGGTGCTGATCACCAGATCGCCCGCACTCGTCGAGTTCGTCGAAATGAACGCATTGCTGTTGACGTTGCCCCCCCCGTAGGCGCCCTGCGTCGAATCGTAGCTGTCGATGAACGCGCTGTTGCCGATCGTGATGCTGTCCCCGGCCGCCCCGCCCCCGCCGGTCCCATCGTCATCCAGCTTCCAATGGTGCAGCAGCTGCGGCTCGTTGATCACCTCGTTGAACTCATACAGCAACACCAACTGCGGCTGATCACTGCCCGGCTCCCGCGGCGTCACCGACGTCCACGTGCGCCCAATCCGAATCTCGTCAAAACCATAACCCACGCCGTGCGAGCCGTTCATGCCACCGGAGATCGCGACGCGATCAAACGCAAAATCATCCACCGTCTCCGATGCATGGGCAGACCACGTGCTCGGCTCGTTCACCAGGTCCGTCGGGTTGACCCACATGGACACCTGATCGTCACCCGACTGAAAATCGATGCGTACCACGATGAACGCGTCGCTCGTGACGTTCACACTCGACAGATCGCGATTGCCGCTGTCGTCATCCACGCCCCACTGCCCGGCCTCCCACGGCTGACCGATCCCCAGCAACTCCTGGAACCCGCCCGTGCCGCTCCAATCGTCGTCGAGCATGAGCATCGCCCACGTGTGAAACGTATCCGACGCGTCCGACCCCGGCTCGACGACGAAGCTCAGCCAGATCGTCGTGTCGTCCTTGCCGAATTTGTCGTTGACCAGCAGGTCCGTGTGCTCAGAAGTGTCGATCAGTCGCGCCGAAACCTGTCCCGCGCCCCCGGTGGTCAGCTTGTTGCTGTCCGTATCCAGATCCAGATACGTCAGACTCGTTAACGCCACCGCATTCGCCTGCCCGTACCACGCGCCCGACCAGCCGGTCCCCCCGCTCGCCCCCGCGCCGGCGATATCGCTGGTGGCGCTGTAGCCGAAGTTCTCGTAGGCGATCTGCGTCTGAGCGTTGCCGCCCGATGCCCACTCAATGCACCGCTCGATCAGCGTCAGTCCGTTTGAGTTCAACGCATTCCAGTCAAAGCTGCTGCCGCCGATGGGCATGCACACCCGCCGCGCCGGTGCCGGACTTCCGTCGGCCTGGGTCGCGCCCTTTTCAAGTGTCGCCATCGAGGCATTGAGCGGGTCGTTCGATCCATAGCTGCAAAGATTCGAAGCCCCGCTGGTCAGCGACGATGTGTAGCCCACGGGTTGGCTGGAACTGAAGATCTGAACGTAGCCAAGACTGAACTGCGACGTCGTGTAGTGCGTGTTGTCCTTGACATAGATCGTATCGTACGACGTCCCCAACCCGTCGGTCGACGCCAGACCCAACGCATCCCACAGACCCGTGTCCTCGTTCACCACGCCGATGGGCGAGTCCTCCAGATCTTCGTCAGCATCGTTGGCGTTCGTGTTCTCTGCGACGTACACCACATCGTTGTCAGCCAGCGCCTGATCGACATCTGCCGAAGAGGCATCGTCATCGATCACCGTCACTGTCCAGCCCCACTGCTCGAACTGCGCCTTGCGGGCCGCGTCCTCGGAACTCAGCGGATCCGCCGGCGAGGTGACCAGCAACAGCTTGCGTGACGACGATTCCGGCTGCACGACCGCGCGCACCGTGTGCGTAGCGCCCTCGAACGTGCCGACCACCGTGATGTACAGTTGGTCTGACGCATCGTCGGCCAGGTCTCCATCGCCGCCGTCTTCATCGCCGCCCACCCCCGTCAGTGTGAACGTCCCGCCGTTCAATGCCTGATCGCTCAGCCACACGCCGTTGGTCTTGACTGTCCGCCAGTCATCATTGTTCTGAATGTACGCCACCGCCATTTCCATCGCCGACTCGGCAATCATCCGCGCATGCGTGTGATGCTGCGCATTCGCCTGCACGCCTGTCGCCGTGTTCTGTGTCACGATCAGCGATGCCGACAACACCACCGCAATCCCCACCGCGATCAACACCAGCAACATCGCGATGCCGCGCTCACGCTGACTCGACGCACACCCCGTTTGAAGTCGGACCTTGCTCATGGTCGATACTCCTCAATCCTTCTCATTCACCGCGCGGCGACGCCGCACCGATGAACTGCTCATCCGTGGCCCCGATCGTCGCTTCGAGACGATAACTCACCAACGTCGCGAGCTTCGGGTCCACGTTGTTCACCGCGAACGTCGCCGTCGGCAAATCACGCGCCCAAACCGTCACCGGGTAATAGGTCTGCCCGATCAGCCCCGTCGTCACCGTGTCAAAGTCCAACGTCAATTCATACGAAACGTCCGCCGCGTCGATCTGTGCCTGCGACCAGCCCGCGGGCCAGCCCACCGTGTACGACCGCAACTCCTCACTCGTGCTGTCGTATTCGATCCGCCGCAGTTCCGAGACATTCGGCAGCTCGTCCGCGCGCGTATCGCCGATCCACAGCACTGCAAACGATGGCCCCGCCGCCAACACCTGACGTGAACCCCGCACCGAGGCGTTCACCCGCTCACTTAGCGTCTTGTGCAGAATCACTCCCGTGCGCACGTCACGCGATTTATCCGCGCCGTACGACACCGCCATCAGCATCCCCGCCACCGCCGCACCGATGAACCCCGTGACCGTCAGGCTCAGCAGCAGCTCAACCAACGTCAGTCCCGCGGCGCGCCGGAAATGTCGACCGTGATACGTGCTCATGATGCCGGCTCCGTGATAAACCGCGTCACCACCCAGGTGCGCCCCAGATCGTCAGTCACCGTCACCGTGATCGTCAGCCCGCTCGTCGTGCCGCCCAGCCCCGCGATCGACTCCGTGCCGTACGACGCCGTCACCGATCGATTGAACCGTTGATACACCGTCGAATACGTGATCGCCTGCGCATCGGCCAGCGCGCCCGCGCTATCGGCAAAACCGTCAAAATCATCGCAGTTGTCAAAGTTGGCTCGACCCGTCTCACCCGAGTCCGGCCCGACCGTCGTCCCGCCCTGAGGATCCGCATAAGGCAGCGCGATGATCTCGTCGGCCAACGCCTCAGCCAACGCATGCGCCCGCAACGTGTGCAGCGCCTCGTAGGGATGCGATTGCGCCACGCTGATCGCCTCCACGACCGCCAATACCGCGACTGACAGCACCAACATCGCCGCCGTGCACTCGACTAGCGTGAACCCGCCCCGGGCGTACCGATAATGATCCTTCATACTTCTCTCCTCGCGGACCGACCTGCCCGCGATATCGGAATCGCAATTCCCGCGCGCACGCGACCAACTAATGGATCGACCCGATCCGTCGCCCGGTTCAATCGCCTTCAATCAGCCCTTGAAAGAAATATTCCGTTTCAACAGATAACAATCAAAGTGCCCTCAAGAAACCGCCGATGACCTGAAGCGCTAATATGGAAGCCTATCACTTCGGAACATCCCGCAGGATCGGCACAGACCATCGCGTGCGCCGCCGGCGACCCGCGACGATGGTCCGCTGCGCCTTTTCCATGGTCGAAATCATGATCGTCGTGCTCATCCTCGCCATCGCCGCGTCCATGGTCGTGCCCATGTTCGGCGACAACGACATCGCCCGCCTCCGCGCCGCCGGCCGACTTCTCGCCGCCGATCTCGACTACGTCCAGATCGAATCCATCACCCACAGCGACGATCCCCGCGTCCTCGTCCTCGATCAGACCAATAACCGTTACCACATCGCTGCCCAGTCCGATCCCAACACGCCCATCACCCACCCCATCGACCAGTCGCCCTACCTCGTCGAGTTCGGCTCCGGCCGCGCCCAGCAAATGGCCGGCGTCACCATCAGTGCCTTTGACCTCGACGGCGACGACGAGTTGAGCTTCGGGGCCTACGGCCAACCCGACCAGTCCGATCCCGCCACCATCACCCTCGGCATCGGCGACAGCACCCTCGTGCTCACAATCGATCAGGTCACCGGCGCCACCGCCATTGGCAACGTCCAGCCGTAATCCGCCAGATCACTCTTGTTCGCGTTTTGTTCGCATATCCAAGCCCGCCCATCATCGGTAGACTGCATTCAGGTCGAGCGTGCCGTCACGTCCCGCTCGTGATTCATCTTTTCCAGTGCGTCCCGTTACCCACGCGACCACATCGGGGAGTTGCCACGGATGGCCGACACTTCGGGCCAGTTCGTTCATTTACATTTGCACAGTCAATATTCGCTGCTCGACGGCGGCAATCGCATCGACCGTCTCGTCGAGCGCGTCAAGCAGCTCGGCATGTCGGCCGTCGCCGTCACCGATCACGGCAACCTCCACGGTGCCGTCGAGTTCTACACCAAAGCCAAAGCCGCCGGCATCCGGCCCATCCTCGGCATTGAGGCCTATGTCGCCCTCGGCGACCGCACCGACCGCACCTACACCGGCGAAGTCGATGGCGGATATCACCTCGTCCTCCTGGCCGAGAATCAGATCGGCTGGCAAAATCTGCTCAAGCTCAGCTCCGATTCCTTCCTCAGCGGATTCTACTATCGGCCCCGCATGGACCACGCCACCCTCGAGCAGTGGTCGCAAGGCCTCATCGCCATCAACGGCCACCTCGGTAGCTCCATCGCCGCCCATCTTGTCAACTATGTTCGCTCCAATGCCGACGCCGACTACCAGAAAGCCGTCGACGAAGCCCAGTGGCACAAACAGACCTTCGGCGTCAACGATCAAGGCGAATCCTGTTTCTTCATCGAACTGCAACACCACGGCGTCGAAGATCAGGAAAAGATCAACCCCCATCTGATCCGCCTCGCCGAGCAGCTCGACCTGCCCATCATCGGCGACAACGACGCCCACTTCCTGCTCGAAGACGATTGGGACGCCCACGATTCGCTCTGCTGTATCTCGATGGGCAAGACCAAAGAAGACAACGACCGCTTGAAATATTCTCGTGAGCTCTACGTCAAATCCCCCGCCGACATGACCACGTTGTTCGCCGAAGCACCCGAGGCCGCCGCCAACAGCGTGCGCATCGCCGAACGGTGCAACGTTGACATCGATTTCGATGCCAACCATGCCCCCGTGGTCAAGATCGTCAGCGACTGCGGCGACCTGCCCAATGACGCGGTCGCCGCGGCCGACCTGGCTCGTGGCTTCAACTGCGACTACCCGATCGGATCCGGTGAATGGTTCACCGCCTTCTGCGCCCAGATTCACCTCGAACCGTTTGATTCGCACAAGGATCACGAAACCGCCCAGGAGCTGCAACTCGAATGTGACGGCGCCTTGCGCGCCCTCGTCGAAGCCGGCGCCATCTGGCGCTACGGCCCCGACGGCATCACCGATGACATCCGGGTCCGCATCGATCGCGAACTGCAGATCCTTTCCGACAAACTCATCAGCGCCTACTTCCTGATCGTCTGGGATTTCGTCAACTATGCCCGCAACAACGATATCCCCGCCTGCGCGCGCGGCTCCGGTGTCGGCACCATGGTCGGCTACTGCCTCGGCCTGTCCAACGCCTGCCCCGTCAAATACGGCCTGCTGTTCGAGCGATTCACCGATCCCGACCGCAGTGAATACCCCGACATCGACATCGACCTTTGCCAGGACGGCCGCGCTCAGGTCATCGAATACGTCTCCAGGAAATATCAGCACGTCGCACAAGTCATCGTCTTCAGCGTGCTTAAGGCCAAGGCCGCCATTCGTGATGTCGGCCGCGTGCTCAACGTCCCCTTGCCCGATGTCGATCGCATCGCCAAGCTCGTGCCCGACACGCTCGGCATCACGCTCGAAGAAGCGCTGAAAGTCGAACCGGATCTTCGCAAGGTCTGTGAACAAGAACCGCTGGCCAACAAGGTGATCGAAACCGCCCGACGCCTCGAGGGCCTGCCCCGCCACACCAGCATCCACGCCGCCGCCGTCGTGATCGCCACCGAGCCACTCGAGAATATCGTCCCCCTCTACCAACCCCCCGGCACCGATCAGGTCGTCACCCAATGGGACGGACCCACCTGCGAGCGCGTCGGCCTGCTCAAGATGGATTTCCTCGGCCTGCGCACCCTCTCCACCATCGAACGCGCCCGCCAAATCATCACCAACACCCTAGACCAGCAGACCCAGAAGGACGCCGTCATCGGACGATTCGGCGCCGGCCCGCGCCCCGGCAGTGCCCGTGAGTTCGGCGCCGCCTCCGATCACACCGACTTCGACCCGCTCGACCTCGACCGACTCACCTTCGACGATCAAAACGTCCTCGACCTGTTCCGCCGCGGCGACACCGCCGGCATCTTCCAGTTCGAGTCCGGCGGCATGCGCAACCTGCTCATGGGCATGAAGCCCGACCGCATCGAAGATCTCATCGCCGCCGTCTCCCTCTACCGCCCCGGCCCGATGGAACTCATCCCCGATTACAACGACCGAAAGAACGGCCGCGCCGCCGTCCCCGCCGTCCATCCCGTCGTCGATCAGCTCACCGACGAAACCTATGGCGTCATCACCTATCAGGAACAGGTGATGCAACTCATCCATGAACTCGGCGGCGTCCCCCTTCGCGAAGCCTACACCGTCATCAAAGCCGTCTCCAAGAAAAAGCGCAGCATCATCGACAAATGCCGCGCCACCTTCTTTGAAGGCGCACTCCATAAGGGCATGACCAAGCCCGACGCCGAAGCCCTCTTCCAGCGCATCCTCAGCTTCTCCGGCTACGGCTTCAATAAATCGCACGCCGCCGGTTACACCATCGTCGCCTATCAGACCGCCTATCTGAAAACCTACTTCCCCCTGCAATACATGGCCGCTCTGCTCACCTTCGAAGCCGTCAGCACCGACAAAGTGCTTGAATACGTCGACGACTGCCAGCGTGTCTTGCTGCCCGGCGGCCATCAGGGCATTGACGTGCGTCCTCCCGATGTCAACCTCTCCGGCGCAGATTTCACCGTCGTCTACGACGAAGGCGAACCGCACGACCCCAACCATGGCCACATCCGCTTCGGCCTCAGCGCCGTCAAGGGCATCGGCGAGCGCGCCGTCGAATCCATCGTCGAGGCCCGCGACGCCGGCGGCCCCTTCCGCAGCCTGTTCGATTTCTGCGAACGTGTCCCCCAGACCCTCGTCAACAAATCCGTCATCGAAGCCCTGATCAAGTGCGGCGCGTTTGACGGCGTCCACGAAACCCACCGCCGCTCCGCCATGGTCGCCGCGATCGAGACCGCCATGAGCCGCGGCGCGCAGGAAGCGTCCATCCGATCCAGCGATGATTTCCTGTTCGGCGCTGTTGATCAGACCGAGTCCGAACAAGCCCCCGCCTCCCCGGAACCACAGCTCCCCGATGTGCCCGCCTGGGATTCGCCCAAAACACTTAAGCAGGAGAAGTCCGTCCTCGGGTTCTACATTTCCAGCCACCCCATGGAGCGCCACCGCGAGCAGCTAGACAGATTCTCATCCGCCACCGTGCGCGATGTCCAACGCCTTCAGGCCGAGGTCGAAGTGACGCTCGGCGGCATGCTCCCCCGCGTTCGGCCCACCTTCGTCAAGAACGGACGCAGCGCCGGCCAGAAAATGGCCATGATCACTGTTGAAGATCGCACCGGTTCGATTGACGGCGTCATCTTCTCCGATGCCTATGCCCAGTTCAGTCATCTGCTCGAGCCGGATGAAATCGTCTTCCTCACCGGTCGTGTCGATCGGCGACGTGAAGAGCCCAGCATCGTCATTGATCGAGTCCTGCCTGTGGACGAAGCGCCCGAGCATCTCAGCCGCGGCGTCAAGATTCGTGTCCAAGATCAGGATCAGCACGGCCGCAAACGCAAATACAACGGTGAACTGTCAAGCTTGAAGAACCTGTTGCGTCAGTCCGGCGGCAGCGTGCCCGTGTTCTTTGAAGTCCACGCTGAAAACCGTGTCGTCCTGCTAAAGGCCAAAGCTGTTACCGCAAAGACCGATCACCTGCTCCCCTCACGCGTCGACGCCATCCTTCAGGATGATGGCTGCTGCGAACTGGTCGGACCGCGCAAGGTCGCCGCCAACACCGCCGTCACGGTGCCCGATCCGGACGAGACGTGGTCCGGCACGCCGGACCCGGAATTCCCGGACACCGCAGCCGTCGAGGTCGTCTAGTCCACCCACCGGCATGTAAGTGCATACAATATCCTGGACATGAACACGTCGTCGGCGAACCCCTTCACGCTACTGGGACTGCAACCCCGATTCGATCTGGACCCGCAGCAGTTACAGCGCGCCTTCCTCAAGGCCGGCGCCGCCAACCACCCCGATCGTTTCACCGACCCCGACGAACAAGACGAAGCCGTCCGCCGCTCCGCGCAGATCAACGCCGCCCACCGTCAACTCAAGGATCCCCTCGACCGCGCTCAGATCCTGCTCGACCTCCTTGGCTCATCCAACCAGACCGACGGTCAGGCCCTGCCCGACGGCTTCCTGTTCGAGATGCTTGAAATCCGCGAACAGGTGAGCGACGCCCAGGACGCCGACAACCAACCCCAACTCGAGCAACTCAAACAGTGGGCCCAACAACAGCGTGATCAGCACTTGAAGACCATCGCCCAACACTTTGATGACGCCCTCGCCGCCAATACGCTAACCGACCCCGTCGCCCAGCAGATCAACATCCAACTCAACGCCCTGCGCTACATCGAACGCATGATTGAACAGCTCGACCCCGACCACAGCGATCTGCCGTAACGCGAACCGACACATAAACCTGTGAACGACTATTTCCTTCAAAACGCACTGTGGTTTCTGGCGATGCCGCTGCTGCTGATCGCCTCGGGCTTCTTCAGCGGCTCCGAAACCGCTCTGTTCAACATGAGCGCCCAACAGCGTCGCCAGTTGCTGCGCGACCGTACCGTTCTGGCGCGATCCGTCGCCCAACTGTTGCGACATCCTCGCATGCTTCTAATCACGTTGATGTTCGGCAACATGACCATCAACGTGCTCTATTTCGTCGTCAGTTCCGTACTCCTCTTGAAGCTTAACAAAGCCAGCACCAATCCCGCGGTGTTGTTCGTCGGCACGATGATCCCGCTGTTGCTGATCGTCGCGTTCGGCGAAGTGCTCCCAAAGATGGTCGCCAACGCCGTCATCATCTCCTGGGTGCGCGTCATCGCGCTGCCCATGCTCATCATTCACCGGACCATCGCGCCATTCCGCCTCGTCGTCGGCCACGGCGTGATCACGCCTCTCGGACGGCTCTTCCAACCCACCGGCGACCGTGGCGAACTCGCCGCCGATGAACTCGAAACCCTCCTGCGCCTCTCACAGCAGCGCGGCGTGATCGCCCAGGATGAAATGCGGGTCGTCCGCCAGGTCATGCGCCTCAGCGAGATGACCGTCAGCGACGTCATGATCCCCCGCGTCGAGATCGATGCGATACCGATCAGCGCCGTCGCCGCCGATGTGCGCGACAGCATTCAGCAAACCCACCGCCTCCGACTGCCTGTGTACGAAAATGATCTCGACCACATCACGGGTGTCATTCACACAAAGGAGTTCCTCCTCGCCCACGCCGCGAATGACCAACTCGACATCACCCGCCTCGTCCGCCAGGTGCGCTTCGTGCCCGAACTGATCCGCGTCGATCGCCTCCTCGAAGATTTCCGTCGCACCAACACCCACATCGCCATCGTCGTCGATGAATACGGCGGCACCGCCGGGCTCGTCACGCTCAAGGACGTCGCCGAGCGCGTCGTTGGCGACCTCGACATGGATCAGGGCCTCGGTGAAGGCGCCACCCCCACCGTCGAATCCGTCGAGTCAGGCGTCTGGCGCGCTGATGGACGCCTCAGCGTCCACGACTGGGCCGATGTGTTCGGCTCCGCCCACATCCCCGCCCGAGTCTCGACCGTCGGCGGTCTTGTCACCGCCCTCATCGGCCGCGTGCCCACCTCCGGTGACACCGTCGCGCTCGGCAATCTCCACATCGAAGTCGAACACGCCTCCGGCGGTCGCGTCGAGTCCGTACTCCTCCGCGTGCCCCTGGCCGTCAGTGTCAACCGTGGACAGAATGACGAGGGGGTCTTGCCACAATGACCACGCCCCAACTCATCATGTGGTTTGCCATCGGGGCGCTCGGCCTTATCGGCTCGGCACTGTTCAGCGGGCTCGAAACCGGCATCTACACCCTCAACCGCATCCGACTCCACGTCCTCGCCCACGCCGGCCAGCCCAACGCCACCGTATTGCAGCGCTTGATCCATCACCCCAACCGCCTGCTCGGCACATTGCTGTTCGGCAACAACATCGCCAACTACATGGCCTCCGTCGCGATCACCGCCTTGCTCGCGGACGCCGGCCGCACCGACGCGCAGATCGTGGTCATCAACGCCGTCATCCTCACGCCCCTGCTGTTCGTGTTCGGCGAAGTCCTGCCCAAAGATCTGTTCCGCAGCCACACCGACACCGCCACCTACCCGTTCGCCCGCCCGCTGTTCGTGACGCAACGACTGCTCACCTGGACCGGCCTGCTGCCCCTGGTCGACGGCTTCACCGCGCTGCTCAACCGCATCATCGGCACCCGCGCCGGATTCGGCCGGACCCTCCATCCCCGCCGCGTCGTCACCGAACTCTTCCGCGAAAGTGCCGGCCAGGGCCTGATCAGCGACTACCAATCGGACATGATCGACCGCGTCCTCCAACACACCCACATGCGCGTCGCCGACGTGATGATCCCGTGGAATCAGGTCGTCACGCTGCGCACCGGTCAGCCGCTCCAATCCATCACCGACCTTGCCGCTCGCGTCACCCATTCCAGAATCCCCGCGCTCGATGCCCACGGCACATTCCAAGGCGTCGTCGACGTGATCGACGCCCTACTCAAGGACGCCGACCCCGCCATACCCATCGACTCGCTGATTCAACCCGTGCCCACCATTCAACATGATCACCCCCTGCCCGACGCACTCGACACACTCCAGCAGAAACAGGCTCCCATGGCCATCGTCATGCGCGATCACCACCCCGCCGGTCTCGTCACCCTCAAAGATCTCGTCGAACCCATCATCGGCGACATCGAAATCTGGTGATACAACGGCTATCCTACGGGCACTATGGATCCACAAATGCTCCGTGAACGGATCTCCCAATGGGAGAACATGACCGACGCCGACCCCGACAACGCCATGGGATGGTTCTCCCTCGGCGGCGCCTACAAAGACGCCGAAGAAGGTGAGCAAGCCGCCCGCGCTCTGCGCAAGGCCATTGAACTCGACCCCGGCCTGTCTCGTGCCTACCAACTGCTCGGTCAGGTCCTCATCAAAGCCGACGCCAAAGATCAGGCCGCCGAAATACTCACTCGTGGCTACACCACCGCCGCCGAACGAGGCGACGTCATGCCTCAGCGCGCCATGGGGTCCCTGCTCGAAACGCTCGGTCAACCCGTACCCGAGGTGCAATCAAAAACCCCCGCCGCGCCCCCGACCGGCGCCTCCGGTGATTCCATCGTCGATCGCCGCACCGGCCAGCCCGGCACCCGACTCGACAAACCCCCTCTCCGTGGCCCGACCGGCAAGTTCATCTTCGACCACTACTCCTCGGAAACCTGGCACGAATGGATCGGCATGGGCACCAAGGTCATCAACGAACTCCGCCTCGACTTCTCCAAGATCGAACATCAGGAACTCTACGACGCCAATATGCTCGAATGGCTCGGCTTCACCGAAGCCGAAGCCATCGCATACGCCGAGCAGTCCGAGGACGTGTGACCCCGTGCCCGTCGTCCAATCAATGTGCGCATGAACAAACCGTCCGCACGGCTCGCGACACCACGGAAAGTAATTCAGTCGATCGGCCAGGGCGGCTGCGCCAGCGGTCGAGCCGCCAGGCTCATCAGCGCCCATTCATTGTCATCGCCCGCGATGCGGTTCGGGTGGATCGCGCCGCACTGCGTACAGCGATGGATCACCGCCCACTCACCGTCACGCTTGACCCACACACCGATCGGTTCCATCGCCGCCCCGCAGCGAGCGCGGCGATCACCCGGCGCATCATCGACGTGACGACTCCACAGACAGAACGGACAGTGATTGCGATGTCGCGTCCCGTGCGCCTCCTGGAGCACGTCACGCCGGCAATGCCCGCAGCGGAACGACGCCGGAGCACCGTGCCCGCGTCGCTTCCTGTTTGATTCTCGTGACAAGAGAACTCCCGTGATTCATCAGCCTTCGTTGACGAGTTGCCAGCCACATCGGTTCTGCTCCCAAAAACAGTTCGGATGATCCATTCCACGCAATAGCAGTCATAAACTGTCCTTTCGATAAGGAGGTACGGGGCCGGGATCGCCTCAGGCAACCCCTGCCCCGGCGCGTGCGATAGCCGCATCGACGGATGCCGCAACAGCGGTGATCGTGCAAATGAAAACGACCGCCCCGGACAGGGCGGCCGCGTGAATCGGTCAGTTAAAGACCGTTATTCAGGCGCGTAAGCCCACCGGGCATGTGGCGGCAACAGGTTGTTCAGTGGCGACACGCATTAGACGCCCTCCTGAAAGCATTGAACATTGGCCTGATACACCCGACCACGTTAACCGTGCCGCGATACCGGGTCAAGATGGTCCCCATCAACTCGGCGCTTCCCGGATCACATATCAAACACCGCCCGCTACCGGATACTCCACCCGCCAGTCCAACGCCCCGCTCGTGCAATCAATATGCACGTGAAAAAACCGCCCGCGGTATTGATGGAATAGCGGGAAGATAATCTCCCGATCCGTGTCCGGAATCGCCAGCCCGCTGATCTCGTCCCACGTATGCCAACCCAGCTCCCCCTCATCGAAGCTCATCCGCTCAATCGTCACCGGACGCGTCACTTCATACAGGAAGATCAGCCAGTGTGTCTGCCCCTCGAATGCCGTCTCACTCACCAGCCCCGTCAAGTGAATGTCGCTGTACTCCAGTTCCAGCAGCACTTCTTCGCGCATCTCCCGCAGCGCGCAGTCCGCCGGCGACTCCCCCTGCGCCATGTCCAGCTTCCCGCCGATCGGGGAATGCAGACCGCGATTCGGCTGATTCGATCGATGCAGCAGCAACAATCGATCCTGCTCGTCGAACAGGTAACACAACACCGCGATCTTGTACGGCAGCGTGGGCATGGTCACTTCCGCTCCGTGTGATGCACCGGGGCCTGCGCAAAAACACGGCGGGCCGAAACCCGCCGTTCTCGTCCAATCCGTCTCATTCCCGCGGACGTCGGCACGTCATCCCGCCGTCCATCCTGCCTTGAATGATTCGATCGCCTTCGCCATCTTCTGATCCAGATCATCACTCAGATCCGCCGACTGTGCCAGCTCATCACGCACCGCCGACGCGCTCGTGCCGAAGTAATCCAGCAACGCCTTCTCAAAATCCGCCACTTGATCCAGCGGCACGTCATCCAGAAATCCCCGTGCGCCGGCATAGATCGAGATCACCTGATCCGTCACGTTCATCGGCACGTATTGCGGCTGCTTCAGCAACTCCACCATCCGCGCCCCGCGATCCAACTGCAGTTGCGTCTCGCGGCCGAGTTCCGTCCCAAGCTGCGCGAATGCCTCCAGTTCCCGGTAAGCCGCCAAATCCAGTCGCAGCGATCCCGCGATCTTTTTCATCGCCTTGATCTGCGCGTTGCCGCCCACGCGCGACACGCTGATCCCCACGTTAATCGCCGGCCGAACACCCGCGAAGAACAACTCCGGCTCCAGATAAATCTGACCGTCCGTAATAGAAATCACGTTCGTCGGAATATACGCCGACACGTCGCCTTCCTGCGTCTCAATCACCGGCAACGCCGTCAGCGATCCCCCGCCCAATTCATCGCTCAGCTTCGTCGCCCGTTCCAGCAGACGGCTGTGCAAATAGAACACGTCGCCGGGATACGCCTCACGCCCCGGCGGACGACGCAGCAGCAGCGACAACTGACGATACGCCACCGCCTGCTTCGACAGATCGTCGTACACGCACAGCACGTGCTTGCCCTGCCACATGAAATACTCACCCATCGCGCAGCCGGCATACGGCGCGATGTACTGCAACGGAGCCGGGTCCGAGGCCGATGCGTTCACCACGATCGTGTAATCCATTGCGTTCTGTTCACGCAACGTTTCCACCACCGCCGCCACCGTCGATTCCTTCTGACCCACCGCCACGTATATGCAATACACCGGACTATTGGTCTCATGCGTGTACCGCTGATTGATGATGGTGTCCACCGCCACCGCCGTCTTCCCTGTCTTGCGGTCGCCGATGATCAGTTCGCGCTGTCCGCGGCCGATCGGGATCATCGCGTCAATCGCCTTCACCCCCGTCTGCAGCGGCTCCTTCACCGGCTGACGCTCCGCGATACCCGGCGCGATAATGTCCAGCCGCCGCGTCTCACTGCTCTCGATCGCGCCGCGTCCGTCCAGCGGCCGACCCAGCGGATCCACCACACGGCCCAGCAGCGCTTCACCCGCCGGCACACTCAACAGTTCGCCCGTCGAACGCACCGACATGCCTTCCTTCACCCGCAGATAATCACCGAAAATCACCGCGCCCACCGCGTCCTGCTCCAGGTTGAACACCTGGCCCATCACCGTGCCGCCCCCCTCTGCCTCAAACTCCAACATCTCCGACGCCCGCGCGTTCGCCAGGCCGTAAATGCGCGCAATGCCGTCACCGACCTCCAGTACCTTGCCGACTTCGCTGACTTCCAGCTCCGCGGCATACTGCGCGATCTCCTGCCTGATGACACTGGTGATTTCGTCGGAATTGATCTTCATGCCTGTGCTCCGCGCTGCTCACGCCGGTCGCCGCCCATCGACATGCCCGTGCCGCCGGGGGCCAAGGGTCCGTGGGCTGGGGGTTATGTCTCTTCATCCATCAACCGGCCCGCATCACTGCGCACCAGTTCCTGTCCGTGCTCAATCAACTGCCGCCGCATGCGCTTCAATCGCGTTGCCACGGTGCCGTCAATCAGCTTGTCGCCGACGCGAATCTTCAGCCCGCCCAGCAGTTGTTCATCCACATGCGGGTGCAGCGTCGCCCGACGACCGATCGCTGCGCCGATCCGATCCGCCACACCGTTCAATTGCCCACCATCCAGCGGCCGAGCCGTGTAGATGTCCACGTCCACCTCGCCGCGCCGATCCTTCACCAGCGCCGCCAAAGCCGTGTGGATCCCCGCCAGGCGATCCAGCCGACCCTTGCTGTTGATCACGTGCAGCGATCGATACAAAAGATCACTGATCCGCCCGTGGAAAATCTGTTCAATCGAGTTGGCCCGTCGCTCCGCCGTGATCGCCTTGCTCGCGAACAACGCCTTTAGCGACGCATCCGCCGCGCACAGATCGACAATCTGCCCCAGCTCGTCCGTCACCTCTGCCAGCGCGCCGCCTTCGTCCGCCAGATCGAACAGCGCCTCGGCGTACGTGCGGTCCACCGCCTGAGCGATTCCCGGGTTATCCAACGTCGTCTCAGCCATCACACTTCCCGTCAGGACGCAATCTCAACCCGCGTCTTCAAGCCGACCCAATTCGTTCAGCGATTCGTCGACCAGTCGCTGCGTGTCCGAATCGTCAATCTCACGTTGCAGCACCTTGCCCGCCACCGCCGTCGCCAGTGAAGCCGCATGGCCATACAAATCCTGCAATGCCTGCTGACGTGCCAGCTTGATGTCATCGGTCGCACGCTCACGCATCCGTCCGATCTCCGCCTCGATCTCGCTGACCCGCTGAGCGCCCGCCTTGTCCGCATCCGCCCGCGCGTGCTCAATCAGCTTCCGCGCTTCGGCGTGCGCCTCGGTCAACTTCTGCTGATATTCCGCCAGCGTCTGCTGCGCCGTCTGATTCGCCTGCTCCGCCGCCGCCAGATCGCTGCGCTGCTTCTCCTCGCGTGCCAGCAACCCCTTCAAGATGTTCGGCCAGACAAACTTGCTCAACACACCCAACAGGATCAGAAACAACAACAATGTCCACACGAATGTGCCGCTGTCCACGTCAAGCAGAAAGGGTTGCTCGACATGCGCTTCTTCAGCGCCCTCAGTCGCGCCTTCCGACGTTGCCTGAGTATCCGGCTCCGCCGCGATCAATACCGATCCGCTACCGGGCCCCATCAACACGATCACACCCAGCAGCACACATAAGAAATCACGAACCATCACAAACTCCTGCGGGGGTTTCCGACCTATTGCTCAAACAGCGCGGGAACCGACCGATGCCCCAGGAATGATGATCAGACCAGGAATCCCAGGATCACCATTGAGATCACGGCCAAACCTTCGATCAGTGCCGCGGCGATAATCATGTTCGTGCCAATCGTGCCGCTGGCCTCCGGTTGACGAGCGATCGCTTCGACCGCGCCTGTTCCGATGCGACCAATGCCTAGGCCCGCGCCGTTCACCGTCAACCCGAATCCCAAGCCCTTGCCCAGGACCTTCAGGCCGTCGTCGCCGATTAACGTTTGCGCTTCTTGTGCCAATGTCAGCAGACTCATAGTCGATGTCTCCCTGTGCCCGACCCGCGAGCACGCTCATTCAAAGCCGACGATTCACTTTCGTACCCGAGCGATGTCGGCAACCGCGGGGCCGTCTGTCGTCAATCACGAGCCAATGCCCGTGTTTGTTTTCAAAGTCAATGCTCTGCCGCCGCCTCAACGTGATCATGCTCCTGCTCATCGTGATGAACCGCGCCGGCCGCAATAAACAACACCGTCAGGAACGTAAAGATAAACGCCTGTAAGAAGGCCACGAACAACTCCAGCAACGATATCGCCGTCGCACCCAACATCACGACCGCGCCGACCGCAATCCCCGCCGCTAATACCTTCACCCCCGTGATGATCCCGATCATCGCCGCGATAACCAGATGCCCCGCAACCATGTTCCCGAAAAGACGCATCGCCAAGACGACGCACTTGATGAACAGTCCCAGCACCTCGAGAAATACCAGAGGCACCGCGATAAATACCATCGGCCACGGCGTCAACGGCACCGGACAGAAATGCTTGAAATACGCAATGCCCTGCTCGCGGATGCCTACCCCGACAATCATGATCAATGACAAAACTGCCAACGGCCCGGTCACTCCCAGGTTGCTCGTCGCCGTGCCGCCAATATGGGCCGTCGTGTTCGCAGCCTGATGCCAATCCCCCGTGACGATCCCATCGATGAACCCAAGAATCGCTCCAAACGGCACCATCCCCAGCAGATTGCAGAACACCACAAAGAAGAACACCGTCCAAACGTAGTAAATATACTTGTCCGTCAGTTTCCCCAGCGTCGGACGCACGATCTCGCTACGAAGATACTCACAGATCACTTCAAATATCTGTGACACGCGGCCCTTCGTGATATATGCATCTACCCCGCTGCCGCGCGGCCTGATCCGGGACGCCAGCACCGAGAACGCCAGCAACACCAGCACCGCCGCAACCAACGCCATCAACATGTGATTGGTCAACCATTCCGTGCCGAACACCTTGTGTGGCAGCACGTGGCCCATCAGGTGTTCGCTATCGGCGCCAAGTGTCAGGGACCAGCAGGGCTGCACGTGCCCACCTCCCTGGATTCGCCGGAGCCATCATGACCGACGGTCGCTTCCGACAGACCAGCCGTGATCGACCGCAGATAATGTTTGAACATGTGCACTTCTACCAACATGATCAACAGATACCATCCCAGCATCCACAACACCGTCGGCAGCTTCGCATACGTCAGACCCACGACCAGCAACGCCGCGCTGCCCGCGCAGATCGCCAGTCGCACCACCGTACCGGCCAGGATGCAAATCAGAACGCGCGCCAAGGAGTCACGGCTCGCACGGTAAACCAACACCAGCGAAACCAACGCCGCGATAGAAGTCGCCCCCACCGCCGTCAAGCACGGCACCAAGTGCCCCGACCAACCTCTCCATTCAATCAGACCCAGCGAAATCCCAGTCCCCAACAGAACAACCAGGCACAGCCACTGCATCGCGCGTTGCAGGTTGAACGTCGGAATCTTGATCTCACTATCGCTCATCGTCCTGTTCCGTCGCGTCCCGAGTCTCGTCCGCGTCCCGGTTCGCCCTCAGCGCTTCCTTGATAAACAGATAAAAACTTCCGACGAAACCGATGCCCCCGCCGATCAACATGCCGGTCTCGCCGCCGATAAACCAGCCGATCAGACCGCAAATAATCGCGGCCCCGGCCAATTCCAGGCCCATGCCTGCATGCCGCCACGGGTTCGGTCCGTTGCTCGATCCCATGAGTCCAAATGGTGGCTCAGGCCGTGACAAACCGCCCGCTGCGCCCGCTCAACCGCAGCGCAGACGCCCAGAGTAGGAACCGGCCCAAGGGGTGTCAACCGACCCGTTTTCGCCGTTCCACCCGCCGCCGACGCGCCGCGCGCCGACGCCCAACCACATCCAAAACACTACGCTCGCACACCCCCGACAGCCGACGAGTACAATACCCTCGCCATGAGCGCACACGGACCGTGCGCCCCCGCACCGGCACCCATCGCGCCCGCCGGCGAAACGGAGTTCACATGACCGCACAGCCCGTCGCGACCCACACCCCGCCCGCCGCCGTACAAGCCGACCACATCATCAACTGCGGTGCAGACTCCGACCCGAACACCCAGACCGAATGGCTGCTGACCAACGGGCTCGGCGGATTCGCCATGGGCACCGTCGCCGCCGTCAATACCCGCCGATACCACGGCCTCCTCGTCGCCTCCAAACACCCCCCCGTCCAGCGCATCAACACCGTCGCCGCCCTCGGCGAAACCCTCACCTTCGACGATCAGCAAATCGAACTGTTCAACCACCCCTTCCACACCGAAGACGGCGATCCCGTCGTCGCCCCGCAGGGCTGGCGCCATCTCCGCCGCTTTGAACTCCGCACCGGCCATTGGTGCCGATGGACTTTTCAACTCGACGGCTTCGAACTCATCAAGGAACTCCGCCTCGTGCGACATCGCAACGTCGCCGCCGTCCAATACCGCATCGAACCCATCGCCGACGCCATCCAACCCCTGCCCCTGCCCATCTCCATTCGCGTCGCCCCCTTCATCGCCCTGCGTGATTTCCACACCCTCCGCCGCGCCGGGGCGCCCATGCGATGTGAATCCACCGACCGACGCATCGCCGTCCAGGCCGACAGCGAACCGCCGGTCCACCTGCTCGCCGACGGCGGCGCGTTCAATGAACAACCCGACTGGTGGTACGGGCTCCGCCTCGACCGGGAAACCGAGCGCGGCCTCGATGACACCGAAGACCTCTTCGTCCCCGGATCATTTCAACACGTCCTCAGCGTCACCGGCGCATCCTGGACCATCTGCTTTGGCACCGAACAGATCGATCAGGACACCGCCGCCGGCGCGTTCGATCAACGTGCCGACCACCTCGCCCCACTCGTCCAACATGTCCAATCCCAAACCCCCGCCTCATCCGACCCCGCCGGCCTCGAATCCCTCGTCCGCGCCTCCGATGCCTTCGTCGTCCAGCGCGGCTCCGACCAGAGTTGGTCCGCCTCCATCATCGCCGGATATCCCTGGTTCGGTGACTGGGGCCGAGATACCATGATCGCCCTGCCCGGCCTCCTGCTCGCCACCGGGCGCGACGACGAAGCCCGCTCCGTCCTCACCACCTTCGCCGCCGCCCAGCACGATGGCCTCATCCCCAACCTCTTTGACGAGCGCACCGACACCCCCCACTACAACACCGTCGATGCCAGTCTCTGGTTCATCCACGCCGCCCTCGAATACACCGCCGCCACCAGGGATCGCCGCACCTGGACCGAACTGCTCCTGCCGACCTGTCGCCAGATCATCAATCACTACATGCGGGGCACCCAGTTCGACATCCACATGGATGGCGACGGACTGATCTCCGCCGGCAACCCCAACACCCAACTCACCTGGATGGACGCCCAGACCGACGGCGTCGTGTTCACCCCGCGCCACGGCAAAGCCGTTGAGATCAACGCCCTGTGGTACCGCGCCCTCATCGGCTTGGCCCTTGTCCTGTCCGAACGTGAACCCGCCGAAGCCGAGCACCTCAACAAACTCGCCGCCCGCGTCAAGCGCAGCTTCAACCGAACTTTCTGGTCAGACGAAACCGGCTGCCTCATCGATCACGTACGCGGCGATGACGAACGCGACACCGCCCTGCGACCCAATCAGGTCTTCGCCGTCTCCCTGCCCGTCTCCCCCCTGCCGCGCACCAAACAGATGCGCGTCATGCAAACCTTGCGCAACGATCTGCTCACCCCCATGGGCCTGCGCTCACTTTCGCCCCACGATCGCAACTACCACGGCCGGTACCAAGGCGCACCCTTCCAGCGCGACAAGGCCTACCACCAAGGCACCGTCTGGGGTTGGCTCATCGGCCCGTTCACCGAGGGCTGGCTGCGCGCCCATCGCTTCAGCGAAAAATCCAAAACCGAAGCGCGCACCTTCATCGCACCGCTCATCGAGCATTTGCAGAACACCGGCCTCGGCCAGATTCACGAGATTTTTGAGGGGGATCCCCCACACGAGCCGCGCGGCACCATCGCCCAGGCCTGGTCCATCTCGGAATTGCTACGGGTCGCGGCCTTGCTGGATCGATCTTAACTACGCCGCTTGCGCCACCGCCCGCACCGTCTCGAAATGCACGCCGGCCGTGATCCGGTCGCCTGCCCGGTGCATATGGATCAACACCGCCGGCCGCATCTCATCGTGATCCACCACGCCCGCCGAGCTTGTCGGGTCCACGTACAACTCGATGCGGTCGCCGCGTGTCAGCAGATCGCCCGTCGCCACCTCGATCAAGGCGCCGCTCCCCGACAGGTTCCGCACTCGCGCCGATCGGTACCGCCTATTCAACGGATTGAATACCTTCGCTGAACATTCAACATTGATGCGCGGATTATGACGACGTTCAATCGGGCTCTGATCTGACATGGCACGGGTCTCGCCGATAGACTTGATCCAACCGTGTTATCGGCAGCCCGTGCGACCCGGTTAACCACGATTTCGCGCCCCAGCCCCTCACGATCGGCCGACAGATTCCAGTTGCTCCAGCGCGTCGCCCGACCCCACGACGATGACCTTCTCCCCCGCCGCGAGCGTGTGATCCGCCGGTGGATTGAACCGCCGGTCGCCGTCTGCGCTATCCACCGCGAGCACGATCACCCCATGAATACTCGGCAACGCCAAATCCCGAAGCGATCGGCCCACAAACTCCGGCGTGTCGCTGACGTTCAGATGATCCACCACAATGTCGCGCTCGTGCGTCGCTTCCAGTAGATCCTCCATCGCCGGGTACATCAGCATCCGGTTCACCTTCAACGCTCCGATAATCGGCAGGCAGATCGCTCGACTCGCGCCCGCCAGCATCAACCGACGCTCCGTCGCCTCGGTCTCGGCCCGGGCGATGATCGTCATCTCTGGTTTCAACTCGCGCGCCGTCAGCTTCGCATCAATATCACCCACCGTCGTGAAAATGTTCGCCGTGATGTGCAGCGCCTTCAGCACCGACCGAGGCTCACTCCGCAGTCAGCCCAGCACCATGAACCCCACGATGCTCACCACCGCGCAGCTCAACAGACTGACAATGCTCAGCTCCAACTGCCGATGCATCAACAGACTGCCGGGCGCCGATGGGATCTTCGGGCCCATGCCTTCGCTCTTCGGCCCAGGCTTCAACGAAACCAATATCCGGTTATAATGCTGGGTTCGGTGATCGTCTGTGATCGACCTGCCAACCCTCGGACGGAGGTGCACCAATGAGTCAACCCAAACCCAAGAAGATCGTCCTTGCCTACTCCGGGGGCCTCGACACCTCCGTGATCCTCCCCTGGCTCAAGCAGCGCTACCCCGGCGTCAAGCTCGTGGCCTTCGCCGCAGAGCTCGGTCAGGGCGATGAACTCAAAGGCATCATCCGCAAGGCCAAAGCCAGCGGGGCCGACGAAGTCGTCGTCAAGGACCTCCGCCGCGAGTTCGCCGAGAAATACTGCTTCCCCATGCTCCGCGCTCACGCCGTGTACGAGAATGATTACTTGCTCGGCACCAGCGTCGCGCGCCCGCTCATCGCCCGCCACCAGGTCCTCGTCGCCAAACAGACCAACGCCGACGCCGTCAGTCACGGCGCAACCGGCAAGGGCAACGATCAGGTCCGCTTCGAGATAACCTACATGGCCCTCGCGCCCAAGCTCAAGATCATCAGCCCCTGGAAGGACCCCCAGTTCCTCGCCGACGGACTCGACAGTCGCGAAGGGGCCGTCGATTACGCCGCCCAATACAACATCCCCGTCGATCAATCCAAGAAGAAGATTTACTCCCGGGATCGCAATCTCTGGCACATCTCTCACGAAGGCGCCGAGATCGAAGACCCCGCGACCGAACCCAAGGACTCCTGCCTCGTGACCACCGTCACCGTCAACAAGGCGCCGGCCAAGGCGCAGTACGTCAAGGTCGAATTCAAAGCCGGCAAACCCGTCGCCGTCAACGGCAGAAAACTGCCCGGCCACGAACTCGTCGCCAAACTCAACGCCCTCGGCGGCAAACACGCCGTCGGCGTCACCGTCCTGACCGAGAACCGCCTCGTCGGCATGAAGTCACGCGGCGTCTACGAAACGCCCGGCGGCACCATCCTCTATGAAGCCCACAAGGCACTCCAGCATCTCTGCCTCGAGCGCGATACCTACCATCAGGCCCAGCAGCTCGCCCTCCGCTACGCCGAGATCGTCTACAACGGCCAGTGGTTCCACCCCCTCCGCGAGGCCCTGCAGGCATTCTTCGATGAAGTGAATCAGGTGATCACCGGCACCGTGCGCATCAAGCTTCACAAGGGACGCGCCCTCGCCGTCGGCGCCGAGTCCCCCACCAGTCTCCACGATGCCGACCTCGCCAGCTTCGCCATGGGCGACTACGACGTCACCGCCGCACGCGGATTCATCGACATCTACGGCCTGCCCATGAAAGTCCGTGGCCTGAAACAGAAAACCAAAGTGTAATACGACCGCGTCGAGCGCCGCCGTGAAACGCAGCGCCCTTTCCTGCGCTAAGCTGCCGCCGTCTCACGCGGCGTCCGCGGAATCCAGAACGCCAGCCACAACGCCACGAAATACCCCAACCCCGTCCAGATCAGCGCATCGACCGGACCATATTCCTGTTGCTTTGCCACAAACCCCACGATCGTCGGAATCACCGCCCCCAACGCCCACGCCAATCCCATCAACACCCCCGTGATCATGCTCTGATGTTTCGGGTCCAGCGCCTGTCCGTGCGCCACCCCCAGCGGGTTCGGACACCCCGTGAACCCGCCCGTCAGAAACAGCAGCACCAGAAACTCCCACTCCAGAAACTGCCGCCCCGTCACCCACGGCGTCAGCAGCAGGAAGTAGAAAAGACCGATCCCCATCGCCAGCGTGATGATCAACACCCGTTTCCGCCCCACGCGATCCGCGATCATCCCCACCGGAATAATCACGATCGCCGAGCCGAACACCAGCATCACGTGTCCGCCCCCTTTCACGATCCAGTTCGAATACCCAAAATCTCTGGCCAACTCCGGCATGATGAAAATGAATCCGAAACCAATCCCCGACACCAGCGATAGCACGATGTACAACTCGAACAGCTTCCCCCGCAGCTCCCAAATGCGGCTCAACATCGCCCCGATCGACGGTCGATCCTCGTGATGATTCTCCCGAGGCCGACACCACACCATCACCGCCAGCATGATCAACCCCACCGGAATGATCAGCCACTCAAGCTCCCTGTCCAATTTCACGTACACCCAACTGAACGTCAGATGGCTCAGGCTGAACCCCGTCATCCCGCACATGATGTAAATTGAAACAAGCGTCGAACGCCGCCCCGCCGACGTGCTGCCCGCCAGCGATGCCCCCGCCGGGTGATACATCCCTTGGCCCGTTCGAATCAACAGTAAAACGACGCACAGCGCCACCCAGACCAGCGGATGATTCAAGTCCAGATACCGCGCCATCGGACCGAACAACAGCACCATCGCCGTCAGCCATGTCCCCAGCACGATGCACGTCCGCTGATGCCCACGATCCGCCCAATGTCCAAACACCGGCTGCATCATCGTCCCCGCGATCGTCGCCACCGTGGTGATCACCCCCGCCGCCGCTAGATCCACCCCCGCCAGCATCTTGAACATCGGCCACACCCCGCCCAGACAGTCCCCCAGCGCATGCGCAGCCGATATCGCGATGAACGTCTTGAGCGTCGCTGATCCAACCGCGCTGCGCAAATCCAATCTCCATCGAATCCCGAAGCAGACACTCTAGCAAGAAAAAGCCCCGCACCTGCGCGGGGCCTGTGAAATCATCCTATTGTCAATCTGACGCGATCACGCCAGATCCGGATAGAGCCCCTTCACCACCTCAACCAATTCCGCCACATGCGCCGCCGATGCATCCATCAGCTTCTGCTCATCAGCCGTCAGGTCGATCTTGATGATTTGCTCCACGCCGCTACCCCCCAGCAGACAAGGCACGCCGACAAACAATCCCTTGATCCCAAACTCCCCGTCGCAGTAACCCGCACACGGGAGAATCCGCTTCTTGTCCTTGACGATCGCCTCGACCATCTGAATCACACCCGCCGCCGGAGCGTAGTACGCGCTCGTACCCATCAGCCCGACGATCTCGCCGCCGCCCTTCTTGGCCCGCTCAACAATCTCGTCCAGCCGCGCCTCGGTAATAAACTGCGTCACCGGAATACCCGCGATGCTCGTGAACCGCGGCAGCGGCACCATGTCATCGCCGTGCCCGCCCAGCAGCAGCGCATTGATGTCCTCGACACTGAATCCCGTCTCCATCGCGATAAACGTCTTGAACCGCGCCATGTCCAGGCAGCCCGCCTGACCCACGATCCGATCCGTTGGGAAACCCGTAGCCTTCCACGCCGTGTAAACCATCGCGTCCAGCGGGTTCGACACCACAATCACGATCGAACCCGGCGCATGCTGCTTCACGTTCTGCGAAACACTGCGCACGATTTCCACGTTAGTTTTAATCAGATCATCGCGGCTCATCCCCGGCTTTCGTGGCAACCCCGCCGTGATCACCACCACGTCCGCCCCGGCAATATCCGCGTAATCCGTCGTCCCCGTGATCGTCGAATCAAACCGCTCGACCGGCGACGCCTGAGCCAGGTCCAGCATCTTGCCCTTGACCAGACCCTCCGCCTGCGGAATGTCCACGACCACAATGTCGCCCAGTTCCTTGCTCGCCGCCCACAACGCGCAGCTCGCGCCAACGTTACCGCCGCCGATGATCGCAATCTTCGCTCGATTCAACATGACCGCGCCTTTCCTATGGAGAGATATGACCGCGCCTTTCCTATGGAGAGATATTGGGCCGCCATCATACGCGAACCGGTCAGCCGCTCAACTGAGTCAACAGCACCGACCGAAAAACATCCACAGGCGCCGTCTGACCCGTCCACCCCTCAAACTGAGCCGCCGCCTGCCGGACGAACATCTCCACCCCGCTGATCGTCCGGCACCCCGCCGCCTTCGCCTCTCGCAGCAGCCGCGTCTCGACCGGGTTGTAAACCGTATCAAACACCACCGTCTCCGCCCCCCAACTTCCCGGCGCCACGTCCACCGGCGTCCCCTCCACCTCCGGCGACATCCCCAGCGACGTGCAATTGACATAGATATCGCACTCACTCCCCGCCAGATCATCCAGCGGCGCCGCGACCACCGCACCCGACGCCCCGCCCAATTCCTCCGCCAGCCGCTCCGCCTTCACCACCGTGCGATTGTAAATCGTCACCCCGCACCCACAATCCACAAACCCCGCCACCACGGCCCGAGCCGCGCCCCCCGCGCCGATCACCGCCACCCGCCGACCCGCCAGCCCCGCCCGCTCCACGCCTAGCGTCTCACAGACCGCATCCAGCGCCCCCGCGTAATCCGTGTTCGATGCCCGCAGCCCCCCATCGTCCGCCACCGTCAACGTGTTCGCCGCGCCGATCTGCTCCGCCAGCGGCTCCACCGTCCCCCCGCTCTCCCGCACGAACCGCAGCAGATGCTCCTTGTGCGGCAGCGTCACCGACGCCCCACGGAAATCCAGCGGCGCGTAATCCAACCACGCCCCGACCGTCGCCTTGAAATGTTCGTACTCCGGCGGAATCGGTAGCGGCAGGTACACCCCGTTATGCCCCGCCGCGTCAAACCCCGCGTTGTGGATCGCCGGACTCATCGAATGACCCACCGGCCAACTGATCACCCCGTACACCGCCGTCGCCGCATTCAACGCATCCCAGCGAAACAAGCCCTTCATCCGATCCAACCCCACCTGACCCGGCGCGGCCACCGTCTCATCTGCCAGTCCCGAGAACGTCAGCAGCGCCCCAAATTTCTTGGCCAGCACACGACTCGGCAACCCAAACTCACCCATGCAAAGCGCGATGGTCGGCTTGTGCGCATCGCGCAGAATCTCGAACGCCTCAATATTGTCCCGCAGCGATCGCGCCCACCACACCACCTTGATCACACGACACGCCTCCGCGTCCCGCATCGCCTCGATCTTCTGAAACAGATCGCGCGGCCGCCGTTCAAAATCATGTGCCGACAGAATCAATCCCGTGTCAGTCCCCCGCGCCTGACCCGCATGGTCCACCACCAACTCCACCTTCTGCCTCAGATTCGCCGACCGCTCATACGTAGCCAACTCAATATCCAGATACGCCGGCCCCGCCAACCCCGCACGCTCCATCACCGCGATCCGATGTTGATCGTCCCCCTCGTACGCCCCGCCCTCCCACGTCGGCCGGCACGTCACCACGCACGGCAACGGCGACCCTTCCACCAGCGCCGCCACCGCGTCCGCATCATCCGCAAACGAATCAATCCGATACTCAACCAGATCCGCGCCGTGTTCTGCCGACCGTGCCGCCGCCGCGTGCGCCGATTCCAGTGATTCAACCGTAATGGCTACCGTCAGATGTGTCACAGTCGACGAGTATATCCCCCTGCCGGTCACGCCGCCCTCTCTCACCACCCCACCCCGCTCCATTGATCCGGACCAACGCGACGATATAATCCCTTGACTTTGGACCCGGGCGGGTACCGAAGCGGTCAAACGGGGCAGGCTGTAAACCTGCTGGCTTATGCCTACGGGGGTTCGAATCCCTCCCCGCCCATTGGAAGCAGCCCCCTGCCTTTGCAGGGGGCTGCATTTCTTTGGACAGTGTCCCGAAACCCGGCTTTCGTTTCTTCGCGCGAACTGTTCTGTTGCCCGGTGCAGCGTAACCCAGCTATCGCAGAGCGACGCATTGTCATTGCCCATGCAGGTGGCAGGCGGCAAGTCGTTCGCCGTTGCCAAGGGGCAGCAGATCCGGCACTTCAGCGTCGCAGGGATCGATACAGTCCGGGCAGCGCGGATGGAAACTACAACCCCTCGGCAGGTTGCCGGGGTCGGCGACCTCGCCGCCGGCGTCAAAGCGAATTGGCACGTCAGGATCAAGATGGGGCACGGCCGACAGCAGCGCGCGTGTATACGGGTGCTGTGGATCGTTGAACAGCACGTCAGTGTCCGCCAACTCGACAATTCGACCGGCGTACATCACCGCGACGCGGTCGCAAATGTGCCGCACAACGCTCAGATCATGGGCCACAAAGATATACGTAAGATTGAACTCGTCCTGAAGGTCGACAAGCATGTTGATCACCTGCGCCTGCACAGACACGTCGAGCGCCGAGACCGCTTCATCAGCGATGACCAGCGAGGGCCGCATGATCAGCGCCCGCGCGATGCCGATGCGCTGCCGCTGCCCTCCGCTGAACGCATGCGGGTAACGCTGGCGGTGCTCGGGCTGGAGACCGACCTTCATCAGCATCTCGTCGACGCGGTCCACAAGTTCGCTGCCACGCGCCAGCCTGTGGATCACCAGGGGCTCGCCAACGATCGCGTCGACGGTCATGCGCGGATTGAGCGATGCGAACGGATCCTGGAAGATCATTTGCATCGACTGCCTCAGCGGCTTGACGCGCGATTCGGGTATCGTCGCCAGGTCGACCGTGGCATCTGCGGTATGAAACAGTGCCTGTCCGCTTGTCGGTTCGAGAGCACGCAGAATCGTGCGCGCGCAGGTCGTTTTGCCCGACCCGCTCTCACCGACGAGGCCGAGAGTCCGGCCGCGATGAAGATCGAAACTCACCCGGTCCACCGCCCTGACCGTACCAACCTGCCGGCGCAGCAGGCCCTTGCCCAGAACCGGGAAGTGCTTGCAGAGATCGCGGACCTGGAGCAGCGGTTTCATACTTCAGTGACTCCTCGGTGGATCTCTTCGATCCGGATGCATGCCGATTGGTGGTCGCCGCTGAACTGTCGTAGCGGCGGCGGCGGGCCGACATCGCAGCGCCCGGCCGACGCATGCGCGCAGCGCGGGTGGAACGGACAACCAGACGGGATGTCGGTCGGCGATGGCACGCTGCCTTCGATGACGGCCAGGCGATCTCCTTTGGATTCCACACGCGGAATCGACTCAAGCAGACTCGCGGTGTACGGGTGTAACGGCTGTTTGAGCGCCGTGCGCACCGGCGCCTGCTCTACGATGCGCCCCAGGTACATCACCGCCACCTCATCCGCGACCTGCGCCACGACGCCCAGATCATGCGTGATAAACAGCACCGACGCCCCGCGATCACGCTGTAGGCTCTTGATGAGTTGCAGAATCTGAGCCTGGATCGTCACGTCGAGGGCCGTGGTCGGTTCGTCTGCAATCAGAATCTCCGGGTGGCACACCAGTGCCATCGCAATGACCACGCGCTGACGCATTCCTCCTGACATCTCAAAGGGATACTGATCCATCCGATCCTGCGGGCCGGGAATTCCCACTTGACCGAGAATCTCGATCGCGCGTCCCCGCGCCTCCGCGCGCGTGACGTCCTGGTGGAGCAGGATGGCTTCGCAGATCTGATTGCCGATGGTGTGCACGGGACTCAGTGCGGTCATCGGCTCCTGGAAAATCATGCTGATCCTGCCGCCGCGCACATCGAACAGCGTGTCCGACTTCTCCGGCAGGTCTGTGATATCGATCGGCTCGCCTTGCCGAGGTGTAAAACGAACCGAGCCGCCCTTGATGACGCCCGGCTTCTGAATCAACCGCAGAATCGAGTACGCGGTGACGCTCTTGCCGCAGCCGCTCTCGCCGACGATCGCCAGCACCGTGCCGCGCTTCAACCGCAGCGATACGCCATCGACAGCCCGGACTTCGCCTTCTTCGGTGTGGAAGTAGGTCTGAAGGTCGTCAATGGCCAGCACGGTGTCGTCGGTGTTCATTGGGCTGTGTAGGGATCGGCGGCATCACGCATACCGTCGCCGAAGAAGTTAAAGGCCAGCACGGTGAGCACGATCAGCACCACCGGCATCAGAAGCCACGGGTAGTTCGCGACGACGTCGATGTTCAGACAGTCCTGAAGCATCACGCCCCAACTGACGACCGGTGGCCGCAGGCCGAGGCCAAGGAAACTAAGCGCCGTCTCGCCGAGAATCATGCCCGGCACGCTTAGCGACAGACTCACAATGATGTGGCTCGTGAACCCCGGTAACAGGTGGCGGAAGATGATCCGGCCGTGACTCGCGCCGAGCAGGCGGGCGGCAACCGCATAGTCCTCCTCGCGCAGCGCCAGAATCTTGCCGCGCACGACGCGCGCCAGCCCGGTCCAGCCCAACAGACTCAGAACGATCGTGATCGCAAAATAGGTCTGCACCGAAGTCCAATCGCTGGGCAATACGGCGGCGGACGCCAGCCACAGCGGCAAATGGGGGAACGCGTTGATGATCTCAATGGCGCGCTGAATCAACGTGTCCGTCGCCCCGCCGACATAGCCGGATACCCCGCCGATGGTGGCGCCGAGTACGAATGTGACAACAATGGAAATGACACCGATCGAGAGACTGATGCGCGACCCGTAGATCAGGCGACTGAAGATATCGCGGCCGTATGCGTCTGCCCCCAGGAAGTAGAACGGCTCACCGGCTTGCCTCGGTCCCAGCAAATGACGATCGCAGTCAAACACCCCCCAGAGCTTATACGGGTTGCCCCGCACGAAGAGGCCCAATCTCACCACATCTTCCGTGGCGGTGTAATAATTCTGTAGCGTGATCGGGTCGATGCGCCGCGCGACCCGATTGACATGCACGCCGTGCTGAAAACTGAACTTCGGCAATTGCGGCGGGCAGTAAATCGCGTCCACGTCATTCCAGTTCCGCGAGAACGGCGCGATGAACTCAGCGAACACCGCCACCACGTAGAGCACGATCAGAAGATTGAATGACAGCACCGCCAGCCGGTGCCGCGAAAAACGCAGCCGAATCAACTGCCACTGCGATAGCGTGGCGATGGCGAGGGTCTGGCGCGGTTCGGTCATCGCGCACCGCCTTCCATGCGGATCCGGGGATCGAGCCACAGCAGCAACAGATCGCTGACGAGCGTTCCCAGCACGCCCAGCAGACTCAGCACCATGAGCATCGACGCCGCGAGATAGACGTCTTCGGTCATCAGGCCCTGCAACAACACGGGGCCCACCATCGGCAAACCCAGCACGATCGCGACGATGGCGCCGCCGGAAACCAATTGCGGAAAGATGGCGCCGATGCCGGAAATGAATGGATTCAGCGCGATCCGCACCGGGTACTTGATCAACAGCCGAAACGGGCGGACACCCTTGGCCATGGCGGTGATGACGTACGGCTTGCGCAGTTCATCCAACAGGTTCCCGCGCATCACGCGAATCATGCCTGCCGTGCCCCCCACCCCGATCACGATCACCGGCACCCAGATGTGCTGCAGCAGGTCCATCACCTTGCCAAACGTCCACTCGGGCGCCGCGGCGTACGCCGGGGAAAACAGCCCCGTCACGTTGATGCCGAGGTACCGCCCGCTCCAATACATCAGAAGGATCGCCAGCAGGAAGTTGGGCACACACATGCCGATGAAGCCGATGAACGACAGCGCGTAATCACCAATCGTGTACTGCCGCACCGCCGAGTAAATCCCCACCGGCAGGGCGACGATCCATGTGAACAGAATCGTGCCCAATGACACCAGCACCGTCAGCAACACGCGGTCGCCGATGATGTCGTTGACCTCACGCTGCGTCTCCATCGACCGGCCCATGTGTCCCTGCAGCAGGCCGCGGTCCCCCGCGTCAAACGTCACGAACCACCTCAGACCCAGCCAACGCACGTACTGTCTCGGCAGCGACTCGTCGAGGTGAAACTGCTCGCCCAATTGCCTCACTTCATCGACCGCAGCCTCATCCCCGGTCTGGCGCAGTTCAAGGATGCGCGTCTCGATATAGTCACCCGGCGGTATCTGAATGATGAAAAATGTCACCGCCGAAATGATCGCCAGCGTCGGAACCATGATCAGCAGCCGCCTGCCGATATAGGGATGACGCACCGCGGCCAGGATGATGACCAGCCCACCAATGCCGCCAATCAGCCACCGGATGACTCCGCCAAGACGGCCGCCCTCAGCAACTTCCAGTGTCTGCACGTCCACCGCCTCAGGCAGAGGCGTCACGGTCGTCATTTCCTGTTTGATCTGATCGATCGCGCCGGGTGAGTCGGTCGGCTCGTCAAAGTAATACGTCTCGATGCCGGCGTTGGCCGGCGTGCTATACGTGTTGCCCGCGATCGCGACGCGCGGCACGTTGCGGAACCCATTCCTCACCACGACCAGTTGCGGGGGCGGCGAGGCGATGCTGATCGACCAAACCTGCTCGGCCGCGATATCGGTGATCTTGCCGAACAGTTCAATCTGGGCATCGCGCGTCGGCGCGGCGGTTGCCTGATCCAGTAACTCCATCGTGCGGCGGATCACCCCGCCGACGGGCGGCTCGATCCCTCCCTGCAACGCCAGCGGGTTTCCGTAAAGACCGCCCTTTTGAAACCACGTCCCGTAGGCGGGCGCGTGATGAGATTCAGAGTACGTCGGCACGAAGCTGCGCGGCTCCACCAGCGGGTTGAACTCGCTCTCGCCGGCCCAAACGGAAAAGTCATGCAGCAGGGCGTTCTTCTGTGTCGAATAAAGCGGCCGCGCCCGCTCCCGATGCAAGGCCCGAACGCCCCCCTCCGCCCAGTCATCGACAATGAACTGCGCCGGGCCCTCACCCGTGAACGCCGTGAAGTCGATGTACCACGTCATACGCGTGCCGTCAGGAAACGTGCGCATCCCTTCAAAGTCGCGCTCGGTCAATCCCAACTCATCAAGCAATGCGCCGGCGCGCTGAGGATCGTGCTCGGTGTAACTGTGCATCAAAGCTTCGTTATGGAATTCTGACCCGCGCCCGGGGTCGATCTGTGCCGGCTCGAGTTGTCCCCCGTAAAGGGCTTCGATTATTTCCTGTCGATGAATCGCGATCGACAGGGCCTGCCGGAACCGCTTGTCAGCCAACAGCTGCGCTTTCCACCTCGTCGCCGGCTCACTCTCAAGCACGCGCCGGTTCATGTTGGGAAACAGTGTCCATGACGAGCGTACCGCCGGAAACCAGTGATAGACCTGATAGTCGTGCCGCGCGCGGTTCTCCATCAACAACGTGTAATTGTCGAACGTGATGTGGCGCGCCTGCATCGTGATATCCCCCGACGCAGCGGCAAGTGGAATCAGTTTCGTGTTCTTGACCTCAAACAGAATGCGATCGACGTACGGCAGTTGATTGCCCTCGGCGTCCACGGCCCAAAAATACGGATTGCGGACGAAACCCTCCGGCGGGTTGGGCCGATACGTGCGGTACACCCACGGCCACATGCGCGGATGCTCCGGATTGCGGTAATCGCGCAGCGTCTTGTAAAGGGCACGCGGCGTGGTGACACCACGTGCGGCCATCGCCGCCTCGATCAGGTCAGCCTTGCCCAGTTCCGGATGGTACTGCTCGAGATAATGGCGCGGTGCGTACGGTGTCCTGGTCCGATTGGTCGCGAGCGATTCCAGAAGAACGCCGTTCGGTTCCGGAAATACGAACTTCACCGTGTACGTATCAACCTTGACGATCTCACCGGTCTTGCCGCGAACCGTCATCCACGTGGGCGGCGCTGATTCCAGATACTTCGCTTCATGTTCCCACCAATAGAGGATGTCATCGGCCGTGAACGGGTGGCCGTCCGACCACCGCACGCCCCGCCGCAGATGGACCGTCCACACGCGCTTGTCGTCGCTCGCGCTCCAGCCTTTCGCTAAATGCGGCCGAATCGGATACCCAAGCGGCGACCAGCGCACAAGCATCGCCCCTGAAAGGCGATATCCAATAATGAATACATCCCCCGGCGCCGTTGCCACGCGATGCCATGTGCCGCCGTACTTCCCAATGCCGTCGACTCCCTCCATCACCAACGGCTCAGGACCGACTCGTTCGGCCACGCTCGGCAGCTTCCCCTCCCGCACCAACGCGCCAAGAATGGACGACTCGCCTTTCGGATACCACGCGCCCGTTGTCCCCGCTTCGTAGTCCACCGCCACCTGGACGGCGGGCAGACCGTCCGGGTCGAAATGGACATCACGCAATCGGTCAGCTTCGGCGACCGCCTCGGGCGCGTGCACGCGCGGCTGTGTCGGCACGTCCGGCCGCAACCCCAACCCGATAAGGTAGAAAGCCAACCCCAAACCCGCGGCCGTGCCGAACAGTCGAACGGCCAACCTGCCGGTCCTACGCAACTTTGCCAATTGTGAGCCCCATCGCTTCATATGGGCATGCTTGGTGTTGGACCGTCAGCACTGCGGCTGAGATGGAGTTGAGTTCCGGCGCACAACAACTCTGATACGACAGGCGACACAGCAGTCTATCGCGGCGACGCTCACCGTGCAGCCGTCGAGCCCCGATGCAATGCCCCCCGCCGACCATGGTTGTGACGTTCCCGTCATCGGCGCGCCCCGCACCATTGTCGCACCGCGCAAACACAGCCCATCCGCCACCCAATCACCGACGCCGCGCCCCAACCACACTCAATCCCGCCGCACCACACCTGTTGCCGCCGTCACTCACTCATTGATACCATCCATCTAGCCACCAGCCATGACCACCCACCCTCAAGCCATCGCCCACTGGCCCCTCGCCGGTGACACCCGCGACGCCGTCGCCAACCACCACGGCCAACCCCACGCCGTCACCTACACCAACGGTCCGACCAACCAACCCAAAACCGCCGCCAACTTTGACGGTAAGGAATCCCGCATCCAGATCCCCGATCACCCCGACCTCCGCCTCGGCAACCAGAACTTCACCTTCACCGCATGGATCCGCGCCGAATTTCCCATGACCCACGTCTTCGGCGACATCCTCTCCAAGTTCAATCCCCACACACGCTGCGGCATCAACCTCCACCTTGCCGGCTCATCCCCCGCCTACAACTCCATGTCCGACCAACGCCACGTCCACTTCGGTATCGACGACGGCCACATCTCTCCCTTCACCGACCTCGGCAAACCCGAACCCGCCAACGCCAACGTCACCACCCTCGCCACCTTCCGGGGCGACCTCTACGCCGGCATCGCAGACGCCGACACGCCATCCAGAGCCGCCCGCGTCTTCCGCCACGCCGGCGATCAGAACTGGATCGACTGCGGACGGCTCGGCGACGACCCCAACGTCCTGTCCGTCATGTCCATGCTCGTCCACCAGGACAAACTCTACGCCGGCAACGGCAACTGGGATTGGGCCAAGGCCCAAGGCCACTTCCCTGGATTCGCGCCTGGCCCCGTCCACGTCTTCGAATACCAGGGCGGCGCCGAATGGCGCGACCTCGGCCAGGTCGGCCACGGACACCGCCTCATGTCCCTCGCTTCATTCGGCGGCGATCTCTACGCCGGCATGGACGCCGGCCACGGCGGCGGCAAGGTCTTCCGCTACGCCGGCAACCAATCCTGGACCGACTGCGGCGCGCCAGACGGCAAGAACATCGAATCCCTCCTACCCCACCGAGGCTCCCTCTACGCCGCGACCCACGGCTCGGCCTATCGCTACCAAGGCAACACCACCTGGACCTGCATCGGTAAAGACCCCTTCAACATCAATCAGATCCACGCCATGGCCGAGATCGACGGCAAGCTCTGGATCGGCACCTGGCCTCAGGGATACGTCCTGCGACATGAGAGATCATCCAACAAATGGATCAACACCGGTCGACTCGGCATCCCTGAAGGTCTCACCGAATGCAATGAAGTCATGGACCTGCGCGTCTACAACGGCAAGCTCTACGCCGCCCTCATCCCCAAAGCCGAAATCTGGCGCTACGAATCCGACGGCCACTGGACCCTCATCACCTCGCTCGCTTCCCGACCTGATTACCACCACGAAAACATCGACTCATGGTGCCGCGTCACCGCCCTCAACCCCCACGCCGGCCGACTCTGCGCCGCCACCGGCACCTGCTTCAGCCGCGCTGAACATCAGGACCCCGACCACACCCTCGGCCGTGTCCACGCCTTCTCCGCCGGTCAAGTCTGTAGCCACGAGCACGACATCGCCGACCAATGGACCCACCTCGCCGCCGTCCGCGATGCCGATCAGACCCGCCTCTATGTCAACGGAACTCTCGCCGCGCGATCCAACGCCCCGGCCCGCACGACATTCGATCTGACCAACACCCACCCCCTGCACATCGGCTACGGCCCCCAAACCTACTTCACCGGCGCCATCGCCGACGTCCGTCTCTACGATCGCGCACTGACCGACCAAACCATCGCCGATCACAGCTCGTCGGCCATCGACTGAAACTCCGCATCGTCACAGATCACCGCCCCCGGCGCGCCCAATCACGGCCCCGCCGGCTCTTCCGTCGGTTGCACATCCTCTGCCGGCTCATCCAGCCGCTGCACGTGTTCCGCCTTCACCTTCAACTTCTTCAGAAACCGCGCCAGATCAAAATCCCGATCGCGGATTCTCCCCCGCCCGTCATTCAAACCACCCAGTTCCAGCGTCACTTTCGTCCCCGGCTCCGGTATCGTCACTTTCACCAGCGTCGCCATCCGCGGCCAGTCTTCCTTCTTCCGCGTTTCCAGTTTCAACGATCTGTACTTCGACAATTCCGACGACCCGACCGCCTTGCCCTCCGCGTTGCGGATCACAACCCGCCGCGGCGCAAAATCTTCCGCTGACATATCAATCACCAACCACAGCCCCGCCGCCGTCGGCCCCATCGGCATCGTCACCTCAAACCCCAATTTGCTCTCCGCAATCCGCGTGCCCGCCGGCATTGCCTCCGGCAGCGGCCGAATCCCCATCAAATGAATCAACTGCCCCGGTCGTAGCGGCACCGGCATCGCCACGTCTGCCGCCGGCTTCCCCTCGTGAGTCCCCACCCACGCCAGCCGCGGCTTCTCACGCGTATCGATCAGCCAATACTGCTTCTCATTGCTCCCCAGGAACAATCGATGCTGCCCCAGCTTGCCCAGATGCAATGCCAGATCGCGCGGCTGACGCATCAGCAACGGCCCCCCCACATCCTCAATATGTTCCTCCCCCTCTTCATCCGTCCACTCAATCTCAAGATCCGCACCCGCCCGGCACTGATCCAGATACCGCACCCGCTTGTTGTATCGACTCACCAACGCCGAATAAGAAATCGGCGGCTCCGGTTCCGGCACAACCACTTCCACCGGAGGATCCGCTGGCTCAGGCGGCAAAGGCGTCACCCCCACCTCCGTCGGCATCGGTGGCGGCGTCGGGTCAGGCAGCTCAACAATCGAGACATCCTTCCCCGGACCGCAACATGAGCACAGCCCCACCGCAACCACGCACACCGCGCGCACGCCGCGTCGTCCCAATACGCCCAACCCGTCCCGGATCGATCGTGTCTGCGTCATAGTTCCGCCTGAAGAATCTCGCTCAACTGATCGGTCACCTGCCGAATCCCCGCCTCATCCAGCCGCGGGTCCAGCACCTCGATCGTCCGATCCTCATCCCACTTGCCCATCGGCCCCTTGCTCAAATCCAGCTTCGGCTTCAGCCGCCACCATTCCTGGACCTCCTCCTCATCACCCCCGTCGGCCCGCTTCTCCGTCTCATCATAGCGCAACAGCTTCTTCCGCATCAGAATCAATGTCAGCACAAATCGAAACGCAATCCGTTGCGGCTGTTCCGCGTCCGCCAGCCGCTCCAGCAGATTCATCAGCACTTCATCATCTACGAACAGCTTCTTCTTTTCGTTCGGTTCCGGCACCGTCGCCTGCCAATAACTAAACAGATGCTCCGGCCGCTGCCCCCCCTCCCACGCCTCGCGGCAAACGTCCACGCGCTGCAGCGCATCGCCGTCCTCAACCAATGTCGCGATGTACGTCTCCCGCGGCTCCAGCGCCTTGCCCGTCAGCGCACACTGCCCCGTCGGTCGCTCAATGTCATATGCCGGTGCGTTGAATTGACTCATGCCAATCATTGTAGCGACCCGCCCCCGCCCGCGAGACACGCCCCAACCCCGGTGATACGATAGACGATCCTATGAATCCCAAAGACCCCACCAACGGACACATCGAGAAGCTCGTAATCATCGGCTCCGGCCCCGCCGGCTGGACCGCCGCGCTCTACGCCGCTCGCGCCAATCTCGATCCCCTCATCATCCCCGGACGCGCCACCGGCAAGGACCTCATGCCCGGCGGCCAGCTCATGCTCACCACCGATGTCGAAAATTACCCCGGCTACCCCGATGGCATCACCGGCCCGCAAATGATGGCCGACTTTGCCAAACAGGCCCTCCGCTTCGGCGTCCGCGCCGTTACCGATTCCGGCATCAAACACGCCGACGATATCGATATCAATAACGCCCTGTTCACCCCCTATCAGAACGTCGAATCACTCGACCTCTCCGCCCGCCCATTCCTCGTCGTCGGCGACAAGGATTTCCAGTGCCGGGCCCACGCCCTCATCATCGCCACCGGCGCCAAGGCCAACTGGCTCGGCCTCGAAAATGAACAACGCCTCGCCCAGTCCGGCGGCGGCGTCAGCGCCTGCGCCGTCTGCGATGGCGCGCTGCCCATGTTCCGCGATCAGGAAATGGCCGTCGTCGGCGGCGGCGACTCCGCCGTCGAGGAAGCCACCTACCTCACCAAGTTCGCGCAGAAGGTCTACATGATCCACCGCCGCGACGAACTGCGCGCCTCGAAGATCATGGCCCAGCGCGCTCTGGATAACCCCAGGATCGAAGTGCTCTGGAACAAGATCGTCGTCGACGTCCTCGGCGACGACATGATCACCGCCATCCAGCTCAAGGACACCCAATCCAACGAGTTGTCCGATCTGCCCGTCAAAGGCCTGTTCATGGGCATCGGCCACACGCCCATCACCCAGTTCCTCGACGGACAACTCGAGCTCGACGACGCCGGCTACGTCAAACTCGACGACCCCGGCCGTTCCACCACCAGCGTCGAAGGCGTCTTCGCCGCCGGCGACGTCGCCGACCACGTTTACCGCCAGGCCATCACCGCCGCCGGCATGGGCTGCAAAGCCGCCATCGACGCCGAACGCTACCTCGCCGATCAGGGCCTCGACGATTGACGCCTTACGTCAGCAATGTCGGACGATACTTGTCGGGTTCTCGCAAGCCTATTTGACCCACCGCCTTAGACTTTCCTCCCCCTGGGCCGCTTCGTCCCACAAGCCTCCCAAATCACTCAAAACACGGACTTAAATAGACGTTCCGATCCTGCCGATGTTCTGGTTGAGGAATGCCGACCAGCCACCACCGGGGACAGAACGTGAATCAGGATCGGGCAAGATCGATGACCGGACCCACTCGCATGACCGTGATGGGCCGCCGTGTGTGTCGCAGTGCCGGCGTCGCCGGCGAAATTCCCCGCCACCCACCGGGGGTCCGAACAGGATTCGTGGCCACCGCCGCCATCACCTGGACCGCAGGGGTTTCGCAGTGAACGACCAGCCGGCCAACATCGAATCCAATCACCTGGCCCCCGATGCGCCGACCCCAACCGGTGATCATGCCATGAGCCATTTGCAGCAGGCCCACGACATCATGGCCGCGCGCCTCGCCGCGATCACCGCCGCTTACGACATGGTCGTGATCACCAATGCCCACGGCATCATCGAATACGTCAACCCCGCCTTCACCCAATGCACCGGCTACACCTATCACGAGGCCGTCGGACGAAAAGCCAACGTCCTGCGTTCCGGGCAACACGATGACGCCTTCTATGACGATCTCTGGAATACCATCCTGTCCGGCAACGTCTGGCAGGGACGAATGACCAATCGCCGCAAGGACGGATCCGTCTACCCTGAGGATATGACCATCACCCCGCTCCACGACGACGCCGGCAACATCCACCGATTCGTCGCCATCAAACGTGACGTCACCGACAGGCTCCGTGTCGAGCAGGCCGAGGCCCAACGCCTCAGTCTCCAAAACACGCTCGAGTCCATGGACCGGATGCTCGGCATCGTCGGCCACGAACTGCGAACCCCCCTCGCCGCCGTCCGCGCCGCCTCCGAGTTCCTCCTCACCGAATGCGGCTCCGTCGATGACCAGATCATCGCCCTCATCACCCTCGTGCATGACGAGTCCGTCCGCATGGGCGAACTGGTCAACAACCTGCTCGAGGTCGCCCGCCTCAACAGCGGATGCACTAAATGGCGGTGGTCTCACTTCCAGTTAATCCGAGCCTGTGACGAGGCCTTCAACGTCATTCGGCCCCTCATCAATCACGCAAAGGTGAATCTGCAAGTCCAGGTCGACCCCGATGACCTGACCATGCATGGCGACATCGATGCCGTCACCCGTCTGCTGATCAACATCGTCAGCAATTCAGCCAAGCACACCACCGAAGGTCACATCCGTGTGTCAATCCGTGCCGTCACGGATGCCGAGCATCCCTACATCGAGTTCGGCATCGACGACACCGGCGAGGGAATCCCCGAAGAAGTCGCCGCCAAGATGGGACAGGCTTTCGTCCTCAACAGCGGACTCATCGGGTCGGACTATGCCAAGGGATCTGGTCTCGGATTGACCATCTGCCGAGGCATCGTCGCCGCACACGGTGGGTCAATCGCCGTCAGTTCACAGCCCGGTCGCGGCAGCACCTTTACCGTCCGTCTCCGCGCCGACCTCACCGGCCCCGTCGAAGGAAGCGTCGACATCGCCCGGAAGGATGCCGCGTGACCAAGATACTCATCATCGACGACATGGCCGTCTTCCGGGAGCCCATCGCCGTCTCCCTTCGCGCCCAAGGCTACCAGGTCGCCTGCGCCGAGAACGGCCGTCAAGCCCTCGATGTCGTACAGGAAGAACACCCCGACCTGATCCTGCTCGACATGGCCATGCCCGTCACGGATGGACTCGCCTTCCTCGAAGCCGGGAAACGCCTGCCCGGCATCAATCAGATCCCCGTCATCCTCCTCACCGCGGTCTCCGAGAAAGATTACATCATCAAAGCCGGACAGTATGGCGTCCGCGATTACCTCCTCAAATCCCAGTTCGCGCTGACTGAACTCTATGCACGCATTGAAAAACGCCTGCAAAACCCTCACCCGATCGCCGCCGCGCACCAAACCGCCCAGCCAACAGCAACCGCCACCGCCGCTCCGAACACCGCCACAACACTCAAGGACATCAAGCCCATCATCACCCGAGCTCAGATCGACGAACAACTCGATGAAGCCGGCGAACTCAAGGCCATGTCCCCCTCCGTCGGCCAGATCATGAAGATGACCGCAAACCCCAACTGCGCCATCGAAGCCGTCGCCAAGATCGTCAAACAGGATCAGGCCATCTCACTCAAGGTCCTCAAGATCGCCAACTCCGGCGTCTACTCCCGCGGACAGCCCGTCGACACCATCATCAACGCCGTCATGCGCATCGGACTGGCGCAAATCCGGCAACTCGTGATGAATATCGCCGTCGTCGACCGCTTCAGTCTCACTCACAAACGCATGGCCCAATGGTTCAATACCCAACTCTATTGGGAACACAGCATCGGCACCGGCCTCATCGCCGCTAACATGACCCACCGCATCGATGGCAACGACGACGACGTCGACGCCGCCTTCACCACCGGCCTCCTCCACGATATCGGCCGCATGGTCTTCATTGAGCAGTTCCCCGAGCAATACGCGCAGATCCTCGAAACCGCCCACACGCTCCAGTTGCCCCTCGAACGCGTCGAGAGACGAATGCTCCGGGTCAATCACGCCGACATCATGGACAAACTCCTGCATCGCTGGAAGTTCGCCAAGCAGCTGGTCCATCCCGTTGCCCTGCATCATCTCTCCGCCGCCAACATCCGGGGCGCCGCGCCAAAATGGGTTCAGGAAGTCTCCATCCTCGCCCTCGCCAATCGCCTTGCCCACGCCCTGCTCCTCGGCGCCAGCGGCAACGAAGCGATCTACCCAACCCATGAACTGGCATCCCTGCTCGGCCTGCACGGAGAAGACATCACCCAGGTCATCACCGGCGTCGTCGAGGACACCGACGATCTTAAGCTCGTCATGCTCAACGCCGACAACACGCAGCCCTGGCCGAGTACGATCGATCAGTTCAACGGTGCCATCGACGTCCCGCTGCGTCCGATCTTCATCGGCCTGGATCCGCAAATCGACGCCTTCGGTATCTTCTGCCGCATGTTGAATCCCCCAGACGACCAGACCCCGCCCAACGCGGCGATCGTCCACCTCAGATCACAGAAAAACCGCGCCGAACTCACCTCGCAACTCATGATGATCGAATCAGAACCCGACGCCCAGCGCCTGCCCCTCATCATCATGTCCCCCAAAGGCGAATGGAAACTTGAGACCGCCGCCATGGCCGATCGTCCCGCTGTCCTCTTGCCCACGCCGACCCCCCTCGCCCGCATTCAGGCTGCCGCCAACAAAATCCTCGCCGCTCAAGACACTGTCATTGAGCAAAGCGTCGCGTAACGCGCCTCGACCCACCCAATAACGCCCGCGATACATCACACGATCCCCGCGCCGCTGACCCCGCGCGCCCACCGATCAGTGATACGTCCCCAGCACCTCCGCCGAATACCGATACAGTTCCCCCTCCGAAACCGGATGGTACGTATAAACCATCGCCCGCCGGACGCGATCGCTCCGATTGATCTCCGAAGCATGCGGCGTGAAACTGCTGAAGATCAGCAGATCCCCCGCGTCCATCTCCATCTCCAGCAACTCCACCCCCGCGATCCGCTCATCCACGATCGTCCGGTCCGGCCCGTCGGTCACAAACTCAAGCACACCAAGATTCTGACACCCCGGCAACACCTTCAAACAACCGTTGCCCGCATCCGCATCATCCAGATGCAAAAATACGGAAATCAAACGCTCACTAAACCCGTCCCAGTACGGCTGATCCTGATGCAGCTTGAACGCGCTGCCGATCCGCGGCGGCTTGTAGTTCAACTTATCCTCAAACAGCCGCGCCTGCTCGCCGAAAATCTGCCCCCCCGGCCCCACCCCCCGCCGATCATACGTCAACTCGGCGAACACCGGAC
>NYZD01000176.1 GCA_002685935.1 Planctomycetaceae bacterium
ATCGCGCCGGGGGTGATGCTTGACTGCATGGTGGGCGCGCACAATGGGGCGCGGAATCTGACGACGGGGGTGGTGACGTTCGATCCGCTGGCGAAGCTGCCCTATCACACGCACACGTTTGCCGAATCGATCACGCTGCTGTCGGGCGAGGCGGTGGTTGAGGTCGAGGGTCGGATGTATCAGATGAATCCGCTGGACAACGTGACGGTGCCGCGCGGGGTGGCGCATTCGGCGCGGAACACGTCGCGGCAAGACGAGGCGAGTTTTCATATTGTGCTGGCGAGCAGCGAGCCGGATCGGACGTGGGTGGACACGTTTTTCTCGCGCCGGTCGATGGCGCAGCGGAGCTATATGCAGCCGGGGGGCGAGCGGTATACGCACTCGGCGGATGCCGAGCGGTACGAGCCGGGTCCGAACGCGTCGTTCATTGATTTTTTCAATGCGGAGTTGATTCCGGGGCTGGAGATGAGCGGGGGTTACGGGGAGTTTGGTCAAGGAGGTCGGCTGCCGGCGCATCTGCATGACTTTGATGAGTCGATCTGCATTCCGACGGGCGACGCAACGTGCATGGTGGAGGGACGGCGATATCAACTGGGCAATCTAGCGACGGCGCTTCAGCCGCGCGGCCGGGTGCATTACTTTATTAATGAGACACCGGAGTCCATGTCCATGTTGTGGGCGTATGCGGGGCCGATGCCCGAGCGGCTGGTGGTGGACGGCGCTTGCGCGGACGTGGCGGGCGTGGCGTGGGATTGATCGAGGCATTGCGACAACGGAGGATCAGACATGGCAAAAGCGGACAAATTCGTGGTCAAGTTGACGGGCGATTTTTACGACGCGGCGGGCAAGCCCAAGTTTCAGCAGATGGGGCTGGAGGTGTTCGACGAGACGGCCCATCTTGAACTGTCACGTTTTGACGATCATCGAGGCGAGATCGAGTCGGATCAGATCGGCGGGGCGCAGGGGGTGATCGTGCTGACGCCGGCGGTGACGGTGAAGAGCGTGGCGGATCCGGACGATTTGATCGCGTTCGGTCGTTGGGGGGTGGGTTTCGAGACGGTGGACGTGGCGGCGTGCACGAAGGCGGGGGTGCTGGCGTTCACGGTGCCGGGGGCGGTGGATCATTCGGTGGGCGAGGTGACGGTGATGTTCATGTTGAACCTGACGCACCATGGTCGGAGCAAGGACGCGATGGTGCGCGAGGGGCGATGGGACGACCGCAACGATTACATGGGCAGTGAATTGCGCGAGCGCACGTTCGGCGCGGTGGGGTTGGGCGGGATCGCCCGGGCGACGATCGAGCTGTTGAGCAGCTTCAAGATGAACCCGCCGATCGCTTTCGATCCGATCGTGGACGCCGCGACGGCGAAGGACCTGGGGGTGAAGCTGGTTTCGCTGGATGAGTTGATGGCGGAGGCCGATTTCGTGTCGGTGCATTGTCCGATGACGGATCAGACGCGGGGCATGATCGGTGCGAAAGAGATCGCGAAGATGAAGCCGACGGCTTACATCATCAACACGGCGCGGGGGGGGATTGTGGATGAAGACGCGATGTACGACGCGCTGAAGGAGAAGCGGATCGCGGGGGCGGGGCTGGACTGTTTCGTGGGCGAGCCACTGACGGAGCCGCACCGGTTCGGTGAATTGGAGAACACGTTTTTGGCGCCGCACGCTTCGGCGTGGACGCATGAGTTGTGGCGGGACATCGGTCGGACGGTCAGCGGGGGGATGTATCAGTTGTCGCTGGGTGAGAAGCCGCGCGGTATCTTGAATCCTGAGTTGTTCGATCAGCCGGAATTCGTGGAGAAGTGGAAGCGGCATCAGCATCAATGAGCGGCGGTTTGAACCCATGGGCAGCGCCGGTCGGCGCGATGCGTCGGAGGACGACATGAGCAGCGACAGATTACAGGGCAAGGTTGCGTGGATCAGCGGCGGGACGTCGGGCATTGGCGAAGCGGCGGCGGAGTTGTTCGCTGAGGAAGGCGCGGCGGTGGCGATCGTGGGCCGCCGGGGCGAGTTGGGTCAGGAGATCGCGGATCGGATCGCGAAGGCGGGAGGCCGGGCGATCGCGACGGCGTGCGACGTGGCCAAGGCGGATCAGGTGCGCGATTCGATTGCAAAGACGGTGGAGGCGTTCGGGCGGTTGGACATTGTGGTGAACAACGCGGGGATGGCGGTGGTTCAGCCGCTGGATGAAGCGGAGGAAGCGGACTGGGACCGGATCATGGACGTGAACGTGAAGTCGATGTATCTGGCGACGAAGTACGCGATGCCTCATCTGCGGAAGGCGGGGCGGAGTTACATTGTGAACGTGGGGTCGATCAGCAGTTTCGTGGGTCAGGCGGGGACGCCGATTTATACGACGTCGAAGCATGCGGTACTGGGATTGTCGCGCTCGATCGCGCTGGACTTCGCGGTGGATGGGGTTCGCTGTAACTGCGTGTGTCCGGGGATCACGGACACGCCGATGTTGCGAGGGCACGGGGAGGCGTTCGGCGATGCGGATGCGATTATCGCGAATCGTTTGAAGCGGACGCCGATGGGTGTGGCGTTGTCGCCGCTTGACGTGGCGAAGTCGATATTGTTTTTCTCTTGTGAAGATTCAGCAGGGGTGACCGGGACGTCGCTGACGATTGACTGCGGTTACCTGACGGCGGCGGAGTGGTTCACCGAAGGCAAGACCCCGTTCATGGAGTAGCACGATGCGTTGGAAACTGGCGTGCGCCGACTTTACGTTTCCGTTGTTGGATCATGGGGCTTCGCTGAGCCTGATCGCGAGCATGGGGATCAAGGGAGTGGACCTCGGCTTGTTCGAAGGGCGCGGGCACCTTCAGCCATCACGTGAGTACCGCAACGTGGGGCGCAGCGCCAAGGCGGTGAAGAAGAAGCTGGACGATCGCGGGCTGAAGGCGGCGGATGTGTTTTTGCAGATGTCCGAGGACTTTGTGGCCTATGCGATCAATCGGCCGGAGGCGGCGCGTCGGCGGAAGGCGCGGGACTGGTTCGCGCGAACGCTGGAGTATGCGGCGGGCTGCGGGGCGAAGCACGTGACGGCGCTGCCGGGGGTGGAGATCAAGGGCGAGTCGCGGCGTGATTCGTTGAGCCGGGCTGAGGAGGAGTTGGCGTGGCGGGTGGATCAGGCGAAGGGGTATCGGATCAAGTTCAGCGTGGAGGCGCACATCGGATCGATCGTGTCGAAGCCGAAGTTGGCGGTCAAGCTGGTGGAGGCGGTGCCGGGACTGACGCTGACGGTGGATTACACGCACTTTACTCGGATGGGCATGCCGGACTCGGCGGCGGAGCCGCTGATCGCGCACGCGAGTCACTTTCACGTGCGGGGGGCGCGCAAGGGTCGGCTGCAAGCGTCGTTCAAGGACAGCACAATCGATTACGGCCGGGTGCTGAAGGCGATGGCGCGGACGAAGTACAAGGGTTGGATCGGGATCGAGTATGTGTGGATCGACTGGGAGCACTGCAACGAGGTGGACAATTTAAGTGAGACGGTGCAATACCGGGACTTTCTGCTGAAGAAGATGGGCTGAGCGGGCGGCGATGCGATCACGCTTCCCAGATGGTTGCGGCGAGATAGCGTTCTGAGTTGGGGGCATCGTTCCAGTAATACGCGGTGACGATTGAGCCGTCGGGCCGTTGGACGGTACGGGGGTAACCGATGTCGTGACAGCCGGCGTGATCGCGGAGGGTGATGGGCGGCGACCAGGTTTGGCCGTGGTCTTCGCTGAGTTTGGCGCAGATGCTGAATGGGGCGTCGCGGTGGGCGTAGGTGAGGCAGAGGCGGCGGTCGCGGAGGAGGGTGAGGGCGGGGGGATTGCCGCCGCGGCCGGTGTGGGTGACGGGGGGTTGGAGGGGGGACCAGGTTTGGCCGCGGTCGTCGGAGCGGTGCAGATCGATCCAGTCATGATTGTCCGCGTCGCGGCGGCGGACGGCGGTGAGTAACAGGCCGGTCGGCAGGCGGACGCTGGAGGGCATGATGGCGAAACCGGGGGGGTCGGGTTCGGGACCGACGTTGCTGATTTGTTTGAAGGTGCGTCCCCCGTCTTCGGTTTGGACGCAGATGACGCGACCTTCGGATTCGGCATTGGTGCGGGCGGTGAGAAACATGGTGAGGGCGGTCGGGCTGTCGATCAGGTAATCGGTGCGGGCGGCGATGCCCAGATGGTTGTGATTGGGCAGTGCGAACGGTCCCTGCCATGAGCGGCAGCGATCGGTCGAGGTGTAGAAGAAGGCGACGGCGCCGACGTCGAGTCCGGTTCGGGCGCACATCAGGGCGAAGTCGGGGTGGGTGAAGTCGGTGGGGCTGGTGCAGGGCGTGGGCGGATCGTGGGCGATCGCCTGGCTGAGATGCAGTTGGGGGATCATGTGTTCGTCGGCGGAGAGGCCACGGTCGCCGGGCGTTTTGCCGGGGAACGGCTCGGCGGTCCAGGTGTTGCCGCCGTCGGTGGAGCGCGACTGGGTGTTGATCAGTGGGCGGGCGGGGTCGACGGCGTGGAAGTGGAGGCGGGGCTTGAACCGGCCGACGGTGTAGGCGACGACGATCTGGTCGCCCCAGTTCCACATGCCGTAGTTGGCGGGCCAGCCGGCGTAGTGTCCGGGCTCATGGTGGATGGTGACGTGGTGCATGGCGGGGCGACGGTAGTGTAAAGCGCCCATTCGGCACAGATGGTAAGAGGGGGGTTGACGGGAATTTGGGGGTGCGGTGCTCTGCCGGAGGGCCTGTCGTCATAAACCGTATGTGGTGAATATGTTGCGCCAACGCGCCACGTGCCGGAAGCGTCGTGAGCGTGCTGAAGAAAATGCGGCTTCGGCGTCAAACCGGCGGTACATTTCCCTAGGTAGAAAATGCTGATGAAGTGGGGCTTCGCGGATTGCGGGAAGCCTGGAGGAGTTCATGAGATTGATGAGCGCCACAGCGCGGATCATCGTGTTGATTGTCTTGCTGTTGCCGGCCTTTGCGCAGGGGGTGACGATTGACTTCTGGCTGGCGGACGGGAACAACAGCGCGGATGGGACGTTCCTCGGGGAGGACAGGCTCGTCAGATACAACAGTCAGACGGGGATCGCGCTTTCGACGGACACCATCAGAGCGATCCACTTGCCGACGCCACACTGGTACGGCTGGCCGAGCGATCTGATCCGGATTGCGCCGCCTGAGGATCCGAACAACCCGGTGGTGATCGGGGTGGACACGTTCTGGCAGCAGATCTATACGCTGGACGATCCGAACACGGGACACATCACGCCGATCCCTGACGCTACGGGCAACCGCTTTGGGTCGTATGCGGGGCTGGGGAGTCTGGCTTACGATTCGGACGGTGACATACTGTATTCGATGGACGGGGCGTATGGCCTGGGCGTGGATCGACTGATCACGTTCAACCGGACGACGGGCGCGAAGAGCACAGCGTTCAACGTGGGCTTCACGGACGTGCGGGGGATGGCGTTCAATGAGGCGGATGATCTGCTGTACGTGTATGACAAGGACCTGGGTCAGATTCACACGCTTGATCCGAACTCACAGGCGACGCAATTGGTGACGACGCCGGTGCATGATGTGGCGGGTGGGTTCTATGGTGAGTTGACGTTCTTCGGAGGTGATCTGTTTGCGCCGTTTCGATACGAGGACGCGCTGGGGGCGGACGTGGTGCAGGTGCGCGAGATTGATCTGCTGACGGGGGCGATCGTAAATATCGGCGAGCCGATCTTTGATGTTTCGGCGCATTCGCTGCTGATGAATTCATACAATCCGGGTGATGTGAATGATGACGGGGTGGTGGACGTGGGTGATCTGGCGGTGGTGGGCGCGCAGTGGGGCGGGCCGGGGGGGACGCCGAACGGTGACGTGGCGCCGCTGCTGGGCGGGGACGGCGTGGTGGACGTGGCGGATCTGGCGATGGTGGGGGCGAACTGGGGCGGCGGGGTTGGGCCGGCGGTCCATGGGGACGGGGTGATGGTGCCGGGCCCGGCGGCGGGGGTTGGGGTCTGGGCGCTGTTGGCAGGGACGTGGGTGGGTGGCGGTCGGCGGCGGGCCTGAATCAAGGTCTCAGAAATTCACCAAAAAAATCTGGATTTCGCATGTCAGAGGTCTTGACGGGCGGTTGGGATCGCGTATCATCGCCTCTGGTTGATTTTGAGACGCAGTCTCAATCTCAGTCAGTATTGGATTTTCCGCCCTTCCGAAGGAGTTTTGGCCATGGATCGTGATTTGATGCGGTGTCGCAGGTCGTGGGTCTGGTCGACGGTGGTTTCGGCGGTCTGGTTGTGCGTGACGCCTGGGGCGAGCGAGGCGGGGGCGCGGCGGTTCACGTACAGCTATGAGGCGTTGACGCACCCGCGGGGCGAGGTGGAATACGAGCAGTGGGTGACGTGGAAGACGTCGAAGCGGGACGATCGGACTTACGACCGGCTTGAGTTCCGTCATGAACTGGAGTTCGGGGTCACGGATGATTTTCAGTTGGGAGTGTACGTGTCGGACTGGCGGTACACGGACGGCAACAGCGTGAAAGATGACGGCGCGGATTGGCGGAACGTGGCGGTGGAGGGGATCTACAACCTGACGCATCCGATCGCCGATCCGTTGGGGTTGTCGCTGTACGGCGAGGTGAAGTTGGGCGATGAGCTATTTGAGTTGGAGGCGAAGCTTTTGCTGGAGAAGGATTTTGGGCCCTGGGCATTGGTTTACAACCCGACGATCGAAGCGGAGTGGGAAGGTGATGATTTCCACGAGCGGAAGGGCAAGTTCGAGCAGACGGCGGGGATCAGCTATCAGGTGATGCCTCAACTGATGGTGGGGGCGGAGGTGTTGCACGAGATTTCGTTTGATGAGTGGTCGACGCAGTCGGATCATGCGATTTGGCTTGGGCCGAACGTTTCGTATTGGAAGGACAACTGGTGGATCACGGTGACGCCGCTGTTCCAGACGACGCATGTCGATGGCGAACCGGACTTTCAGTTGCGAATGTTGATTGGGATTGAGTTTTGAGTTGATGGTCGTGTTTCGTTTCGCGCGGATGGTGATGGGCGCATGATGAAAGGGTTGATGATGGATCAGCGGCGTTGCGGTGGTCGAAGGCATTGGGTTGAAGCGGGACGATGGATGCGATGGGTCGCGGCGCTGTTGATGGGGATGGCGACGTTGACGGTCGTGGGGTGTATGTCGCTGGCGCAGATCGCGCCGCCGGTGGACGTATTGGACCGGGGGGTGGTGGGCGATTCGGGGATTGAGGTGGGGGCTCTGGTCCGGGGTCGCGATCATTACCTTCGCCATTGCGGGAACTGTCATGCGCTGGAACCGATTGGGGATTATTCGGAAGCGGACTGGCGGGGGATTTTGCCGGGCATGATCAAGCGGTGCCGGTTGGATGCGGTGAAGGCGGAGGAGTTGAGGGATTATGTCATGGTAGTCCGGGGACATTTGGATCGGCGGGGCTAGGGGGCGGTCTCAAACTAGGGGTTCTGGGTAAGCACGCACGCATGTTGGTGGCTGGGCGGGTGGACCATCGGCGCCAAAGTATCTTCAGAAGTCCCGGAATTTGATTGACTTCGGCGGGGGTGATGCTGGATAATCGCGGACGCACTTTTGCGGCTTAATCTAGGCAAACGGAGGAGAAGAAGGTGACACGCATTGGCCAATTGATCATCGTTCTGTGCGCGGCGTTCGTGTGGGGTCTGTCGATTGAGGAGGCGCGCGGGGCGAGCTATTCGCTGAGTTTCATCGCCAAGAGTGGTGATGTGATTGGCGGCAAGACGCTGAGCCAGTTTTTGGGCAGTATCGACTTGAACGAAAGCGGACTGGCGGCGTTTCAGGCGAGCTACACGGGCGGGTCGGGGGTGTTCACACAGAACAGCTTCGTGGCGGGGACCAACAGCAGCATTGGCGGGAAGACGCTTACAGGCGTTGATTTCCGCGGCGTGCAGATGAACGACAGTGGGGTCGTGGCGTTCATTGGCGACCTGGCGGGTGGCGCGGACGGCGTGTTCACCCAGAATGAACTGATCGCTGAAGAAGGTGACGCGATCGGCGCTCTAAACGCCGATGTGATCTCGACGCGTCCGGATATTAATAATGCCGGCACGGTGACGTTCACCGGCATAGACACCAGTCCATTCACGTCGGCCATCTTCACCAAGACCCAGGTGGTGGTAAAAACGGGCGACGTGATCAGCCGGGGGTTGCAAAACTTTACGATGCAGAACTTCACGGCTCCGTCGATCGACGGGGCGGGGAATATCACGTTCGCCACGACTAGGTTCTGTCTGGCGGCTGATTTGTTCGGCGCATGTTCGGTTGCGCGATGTCGAGTTTGATGTGAGACTGGTCTTCG
>NYZD01000177.1 GCA_002685935.1 Planctomycetaceae bacterium
CCTCACCCCCCGCGCAAACTCTCAAACCGATACTGCGCCCGCCACCCCAACCTGCGCTCCGCCTCCGCAACCCCCAACACAAAATCATCCTGCGCCAAATTTAACGCCTCAAACTTCGCATCCTCCAACGCCAGCGCACTGACCACCGCCCTCCCGATGTCTCGCGGGTCCACGTACGACGCCTCATAGTGATCCAGCTTCTGACCGTACTTCGTGATCTGCGTCTCGTCGTACACGATCCACCACGGCCGAAGCATCGTCGTCACAATCCCCGCCGTCTGAAAATAATGCGCCGCCAGCATCTCCCCAAATCCCTTCGTCACACAGTAAAGCTGCGTCAGGTTGTAAGCCCCCACCCCCGGCTCCGGAGGCTCCGGCACCCCATCCGCCACCGGCGCCACCCCCAGCGAACTGATCATCACACACCGCCCGACCTCCCGCTCCACCATCGCATGAAACAGATTCGCCGTCCCCTTCACATTGACATCGATCGCCGCCACCGGCGTCTCATACCCCACCGGGTTCGGCGCCATGTGACACATCACCACCGCCTCGACCTCCGCCACCGCCGCGCGGCACGCATCCAGATCACCCACGTCCGCCACCACCGATTCACTCACCCCCTCCGACGCACGCACGTCCATCCCCCGCACCTCATGCGTCGCCGCCAGCACCTCCCCCAGCCCCTTGCCCGTATAACCCGCCGCACCCGTTAAGAGAACCTTCGCCATGTCGCACACGTCCCTCATCCCATGTCGCCCCGACCTGCAACACCCAGGACCATCCCAGGCCGTTACCGCGCCACTATATCAAGACACGCGCCCCACCCCGCGCCTCATTCACCCCGCGCGATCCATCCACCCTCAGATACATACCCCCTCACCACAGATCATCCCTCCCGTATTTAACCTGAATCCTTTGAATGCCGCGCCCGACGACCCCCTCGGCTATCCCCTGGCCATCAACGATGACCTGCCCATGCCTCTGCATCGACAGGGCCGCTGCGAACGCCCGCTCACCCGCGGATCGCGGTTCATTGCTGTTGCGAATCCCTGCGGGAATGTTCAGCGGAATAATTCACCGCCGCATCCGTGTTCCAGAGATTGTGTTCTTCATGAACGTCGGATCGCAGATCAAACACGTGAGCCAGGGATCCTCCATCGCCAAAGTGCAACGCGTAGTCGCGGTTCCTGACCGTCACCGCATGCGTGTCGTCGTGGATGGCCTGACCGCAATGGACGAGTCCCAGGTCGCGGTCGCTGCCTTCGATCAGGCCCCGTAATGACATGCCTTCGACGTTGTGAGGCATGGGGATTTGGCAGTAATCGAGAACCGTCGGCAGAACGTCGATCTGGCGCGTCAGCTCGGGAACGCTCGCGCCGGGCGCAATCAATCCCGACCCCCGCATCAGAAGCGGCACCCAAAGGTTCGTCGGCCAAAGCGTCCCGTGACCACGCTCGACACCGTGGTCGTTCAGATGCTCGCCGTGGTCGGCGGTAATCACCGCCAGCGAATTCGCTTCGCCGAGCTTTTCATCCCAGCCGTCAAGCAGCTGACCGATCAAATGATCGGCGAATGCGACTTCTCCGGCATACGTCTGCGGGAAAGGTGACGGACAATTGTCCGGCGTGTGCGGATCGATGAAATGAACCCACAGGAACTGAGGTAGATCCGGATCAACGACGTTCAGCCAGTCCAGAACGCGGCCCAGAGTGTGATCCCCGCGGTTGGTTTCCGCCGCCGCCCCGCCTTCGCTGTACACCTCCTGGAATCCGTACACCTGCTGCCGTTGGAAACCGTTCCAGCTTGTGATGGCGGTCGTCGTATAACCCGCTTCAATGGCGATATCCGCCGCGGTCTTGCGGCGCCGCGGCGTCGTGACATCGTTCCAGGTCACGCCGTTCACCAACGGCGTGCAGCCGGTCAACAGAGCGCAATGCGACGTGAGCGTGGCCGAGACACTCGTCAGATGCCGGTCAAAGCGTACGCCGCTTCCCGCGAACGTATCGAGGTGGACCGTCTTGGTCTCATGTCGGCCATAGCACGAAACGTGATCCGCGCGCAGAGAATCGATCGTAACGATCAGGATGTGTCGGTTCATGTTCCGCTCCGGGAGAAAACAGTGAAAGAGGCGTCGGGAGTCGTCTTCGACCCCAAGAGTGTAGCGTACCCTCACGCCCGAACCCCACCACACCGCGCGTTCCCCCCCAGGCAAGCCAACCGCCCCATCAATGCTTCGTCTCCTTCACCTCAACCCCCTTCAACTCACCCCCCGCCATCGTCACTAGAATCCGCACGTTCAATCGAGTCTGCCTCGCCGTCTCCGCGACACCCCCAATCACTGCGTCATGATCGAACGCAACAACCATGTTAGGGGCTTGCGAAGACAGCTCCTGTCCGCGCTCAAGAATGCCCGGATACTTTTCGAGCACCGCCTCGCACTCGGCACTGTCTTGCGCGAACTGACGCGCCAGCTCAATCACATCCGCCTCAGCCGCCCGTCCACGATGCGATGCCTCTGGTTCAACAGCACATCCGATCAAAACGGTTCCCATCAGCAAGGTCAAAATGAATCTGATCATGTCCGTGCTCCCGAAGTGAGATTCAGTCTCGTCGCGTCAAGCAAATACGCCCGCCGCGCCAACCCGGCTTTCCAGCGACCGCCCTACGCTCACGCCCCAACCCCATCACAGCGCCCGCCTGTCCCCCACCACCCCAATCACACACACCCACCTCACCCCTTCCGCACCCGCACCCGCCCCTTCGTCGCCACCGCCTGGTACACCGCCTCCGACAAACTCGCCACGCGCAGCGCATACTCCGCCGGCTCGTACCCCTTCCCCCCCGATCGAATCCAACCCAAAAACACCGCGTCCGGATCCGTCCCCTTCACCCGCGCCGGCACCGCCAGCGGCTCATCGTCCAACAACACGCTCTTCACCTGCCACGCATGCAAATGAAACACCAGACACCCCTTCGTCCCGTGAAAGCTCAGTCGCTCATCGTGCCGCGACGCACTCCCAAAGAAACTCAGATTCCCCAGTGCCCCATTGCCGAATCGCACCGACACCGCCACGTTCATATCCACCCGCTGATCCTGCTTATTGAGATAAGCGCTCACCTCCACCGGATCCAGCCCGCTGATCCGCAACGCTGCCGCCACCAGATGACTGCCCGTGTCCATAAAAAACCCCCCGCCCGACAGCTTCGGGTTCAGCCGCCACGAACCGATCCCTCCCCAATGCTGCGTCACATACGCCGCGATCCCCTGAATCTCACCCAGACGCCCCTTGCTCACCAGCTCCCGCGCATACATGTGCGGCGCCAGATAACTGCGCTGATAAGCCACCTGCAAAAACCGCTTCTGCTTCGCCGCCAACCGCAGCAGCGCCCGCGAATCACGCGCCGACGTCGTCAGCGGCTTCTCCAACAGCACGTGACACCCGCGCTGCAGCGCATCCCGCGCCTGTTCGTAGTGCATCGAGTGCGGCGAGCTGATCAACACCGCGTCCACCGCATGCTCGCGCAGCATCGCCCGATGATTGTCGTAATGCGCGATCGTCTTCCCCCAATCCTTCTTCAGCGCATCGAAATTCCCCTTCGCCGGTTCCGCCGCCGCCACAATCTCCACCGCCCCGTCCGCCCGCAGCCGCGGCACATGAGCGTGACGCATGTTCCCCCCACAACCGATCAACGCCACCCGCAGTTTCTTCTTCGCCATCGTGTCAACCTTTCAATGAAAATCAGCCCTGCCGGTCCACCGCCGCCGGACCAGAACTATAATCAACTGCGACGAGTTTCGCCCCGTCCGCCGTCCATCCATCGATCGACCAATGTCCCACGATCCGCCTCCCCGCCATGTGCATGCGGTTCCCTTCCATGACCGCACCCGCCGCGCCCGCCGCCCATGACCGCAATACACTTGATCCCGTCGATTGATCGAGTCACGATTGACACCCGCGCGTAACATCTCCATCAGCCGCACTGGGCAACGTCTCCTCGCTCCACGGGTGCACACCGCGCGGCCAATGGATGTGCCATGCGGTTCGCGCCGATGAAACCGCACCACACAAGATATGCCCGCTCGCTGGACATAACCCCCGCCGCACGTTGAAATCAATGCGTCCCGGCAGGCGAAGTCGCATCCGATGGCACACCACCGCGCAGCCCGTGACCACTTAATCTAACCCGGAGGTCGAACGTGGCGACGCAGAGCACCGATATCCTGATCGTCGGCGGAGGCATGGGCGGCTGCGCCGCCGCGATGGCGGCCGCGTCCTTGGACCGGCGCGTCATCCTGACCGATCCCAATGACTGGCTTGGCGGCCAACTCACCTCCCAGGCTGTCCCCCCCGACGAGCATCCCTGGATCGAACAGTTCGGCTGCACCGCGCGATACCGCCAATGGCGCGATGGCGTCCGCCAATACTACCGCGACCATTACCCGCTCACCGCCGAGGCACGCGCCAACCGGCATCTCAATCCCGGCGACGGAAGGGTCTCGCGCCTCTGCCACGAGCCGCGCGTCGCCCTCGCCGTGATCGAACAGATGCTCGCGTCCGATCGCGGCCGGGGCGCCATCCGCGTCATGCATCACCCCGAGCCCATCGCCGTCGACGTCGACGGCGACACCGTGCGCGCCGTCACCCTCCGCAACACCCGATCGGGCGACGAAGTCACCGTCGAAGCCGATTACTTCCTCGACGCGACCGAACTTGGCGATCTGCTGCCGCTCGCGGCCGTCGAGTACGTCTCGGGCGCCGAGTCCGCCCGCGACACTGCCGAGCCCCACGCCGTCGACGGTCCGCCGCAGCCCGACAACGTGCAGGCAATCACGTGGTGCTTCCCGATCGCCTTCGACCCCGCCGCCGATCACACCATCGACAAGCCGGCGCAGTACGACCGCTGGCGCCAATACGTCCCCGACCTCTCCCCGCCGTGGACCGGACCCCTGCTCGCCCCGGTCGACGTGATGCCGATCACCCTTCAGCCCCGCCGCCTGCCCCTGTTCCCGCCGCCGTCCGCCCCGACCGATCCCTGCTGGTGGCACTACCGGCGCATCGTCAGCGCCCGCCACTATCCCCCGAAACATCAGCCCCACGAAGTCTCCCTCGTCAACTGGCCCATGAACGATTTCATCGAGGGCAACCTGATCGACCAGCCGCCCCACCAGGTCGCCGAATACCTGGCCTCCGCGCGACAGCTCTCGCTGAGTCTGTTGTATTGGCTCCAGACCGAAGCGCCGCGCCCCGACAGCGGCGTCGGCTTTCCCGGCCTCCACCTGCGACCCGACATGACCGGCACCCCCGACGGCCTGGCCGAACAACCCTACATCCGCGAGTCCCGACGCATTCGAGCCCAGTTCACCGTGACCGAAAACCACGTCGGCGTCGATGCCCGCAACTCCGACGCCGCCGAAACCTTCCACGACAGCGTCGGCATCGGTTACTACCGCATCGACCTGCACATCAGCACCGGACAAAACAACTACATCGACATCGCCTCGCACCCGTTTCAGATCCCACTGGGCGCGCTGCTGCCCGTCCGTGTCAACAACCTGCTGCCCGCGTGCAAAAACATCGGCACAACGCACATCAGCAACGGATGCTATCGACTCCACCCCGTCGAGTGGAACATCGGCGAAGCCGCCGGACTGCTCGCCGCCTTCTGCATCGACCGCCCCGTCCCGCCCCGCGCCGTCCGCGAGCGCGCCGATCTGCTTGAGGCGTTCCAGACCCTCCTCGTTGAACAGGGCATCGAATTACAGTGGCCACGCGCGCATACCGTGGTCGTCCAATGAACAACTCGGATCAACGATCCGACCTCACACCTCCGTCCCGCCCATGATCCGCCACATCCCCGTCACCCTCGTCGTCTTCCGTCTCGCAGTGGGCCCCACCCTCATCGCCCTCGCCCTGACCAATTGCCGCGGCCTCATCTTCCTCCCCTTCCTCATCGCCGGCACCCTCTCCGACATCTTCGACGGCATCATCGCGCGCAAACTCAACATCGATACCCCCGCCCTCAGACGCGCCGATAGCCTCGCCGATGTCATCTACTACGTCTGCGTCCTCATCACCGCCTGCCTCGTCAATCAGCCCACCGTCCGCGCCGGACTCCCCATCATCGCCGCCGTCATCGCCCTCGAAATCCTCTGCATCGCGGTATCCCTCATCAAGTTCTCAACCATGCCCGCAACCCACTCCTATCTCGCCAAGGCCTATGGCCTCGTCCTCGTCACCGTCTTCATCGCCCTGATCACCTTCGACGTCTCCTCCCCCCTCTGGCTCTACGCCCTCCTCGCCGCCGCCCTGATCGTCGACATCGAAGTGATCCTGATCATGCTGATCTCCAAACGCCCGCCGATCGATGTCAAATCAATTCTGTTCGTCAACAAGACCCCTTAGCACACCGCCCCGCCGCCACGCATCTGATAAACTCCTCCCCAGGAACACCCATGGACCTCATCCCCGCCATGCAACGCGCCGGCCAATGCCTCCTCAACTGGGCCGACCCCCAATCTGAAGCCCTCTCCGCCGGCGGATACGAAGTCGCCCACAACATCGGACGATGGTTCGACGCCGTCCTCCGACTCGAACACACCATCGGCTTCACCATTCCCCCCGAACACGAAGCCAAAATGCTTCGCCTCCTCCAACTTCTCACCGACAACCCCGACCGCATGCTCATCAATCGGCCTGACCTGCCCTGGATGGCCGCATTCAACAACGTCATCAACCCTCACAACCTCCGCGAAACCATGCTCGTCCACCACGCCCTCGTCCGTTATCGCAACCGCGAACCCGACGCCGGCCGCACCTTTTGTGAATCCCTCAACCGCTGCTTCACCGACGCCGGCCACTTCGATGCCACCCAACTCGGCGCCGCGGGCAGCGTCCCCTTCACCCAGGACCCCTCCCACACCGAACCTGAGCACCCGCCGCACAACTGGTTCGACGCCACCGCCACCACCGGCCGCGCCCTCGAAGCTGTCATCGACTTCCATCAGGCCACCGACGACCCCCTCGCCCTCCACCTCGCCCAACGCCTGGCCCAACACCATCTCGAACATTCAACCAATGAAGACGGCTCCGTCCGCTCCGAAATCATCCACCCCGAAAACGTCGGCCACAACCACTCCTACCACGGCACCCTCCGCGGCCTCCTCCGCTTCGGCCTGCTCACCGGACAACAAAGCTACATCGACACCGTCGCCGCCACTTACCGCGTCGGCCTCCCCCAATCCGTCATCACCGAATCCGGCTGGACCCCCCACGACCTCGGCGTCACCCGATTCCCCAACGACGATGGCGACCCCGTCGGCGAAACCGCCTCCGTCGGCGACAACGCACAACTCGCCCTCTGGCTCGCCCGCGACGCCGGCCAAACCCACCTCCTCGACAACGTCGAACGCATCGTCCGATCACGCATCCTCCCCGCGCAGGTCACCGAAGACCACCTGCGCGACAATCCCGACGTCAAGTTCGGCCCCGCCCACCTCGGCGGCTGGGGCGCGCACCTCCCCGCCCACGCCGCCATGGGATTCGCCCTCGACGTCGTCGCCGCCCTCGCCCAC
>NYZD01000178.1 GCA_002685935.1 Planctomycetaceae bacterium
CGGAGTGGGTGACGAGGTATGACGATGCGCTGAATGCGGAGGCCTTGGGACGGGTGGTGCGGGAGACGGCGTTTTTTGTGGCGGAGATCAAGAGTCGGTATCCGCGAGGTCATGGGCGATTCATGTCGGCGGGGTCCTGGGCGCTGGTGCATGAGGGCGCATTGAATCCGCGTGTGGCGTATGTCGGGGGTTGGATGGATCCGGCGAGATGGGGTGTGGCGAATCCGGGGCGGGACGTTTGGGTGGACGAGTGGATGTATGAGATCGCGGTGGATGATGGGGCGATCGGGATCACGCAGCAGTTGGACGATGATGGCGCGCCGATTCTGACGCCGGTGTACCGCATTGATTATTTCGCTTTCGGGGGGGTGAACGTTGGGCCAATTGTTGAGGTGCGCAATCCGCATGCGGGGTTCACGGACCGGACGGGTCAGAACGCGCCGGCGCCGGTTTATCTCGATCAGGCCCGGAGCGCGATCGATGCGTCGGGACGGTGGCCGACGTTGGGTGTGTTGGCGGTGGTTCAGGAGCCGGACGATGCGTTGATGTGGCCGAGCCGATTTGCGGGGGGCAAGCCGTATGCGTTTAACGTGGCGGTGGCGGAGGCGGAGGTGTTCAACAATCATTCATGGGATTTGTGGACGCAGATGTGGCACGCGCAGTTGAAGCCGGTGGAGCGGCTGGCGTCATCGGGGGGAAGCGGGCGGACGTGGCTGAACGTGTTGGATGATGACATCGTGGATGGCGCGTTCGATCCGTCGATCGATCCGGCGGACGGTCTGGCGGAATACTTGACGAGCCTGGAAGACTACAGCGCGGTGGTGATGGAGCCGGCGCCATGAGACGGACACGAACGATTGGGTCGCGGCGGCGCGGCGCCGTGATGACGGAGTTCATGCTGGTGCTGCCGCTGCTGGTTTTGATTATGGCGTTGGTGTGGTTTTTCGGTCAGGCGCTGGCGCGCTCGCAGCGGAACATTGTGATGACGCGATACGAGACGTGGCGGAGCGCGGACCGCGCGCCGGGGCCAAGCGGGGATGCTCTGGATCAAGCGGAATTGAACGATACGTTCTTCAATGCGGGGGCGGAGACGATTGACGTTCGGGTGGCAGATGGTTGGTTTGCGGATGCGCCGTATCGGTGGTGGGTGTTGGGGACGGAAACGGAAGGCGGGGGGGCGGTCGAAGGCGATGGGCTACTGATGATCGAGGCGCATCTGTATGTCCCGAGCGGCGGGTATCGGTTCCCGCATGGGGTGCGGCGGGGATACGCGACGGGGTTCGTGGGGGCATCGTCGTTCGCGCGGCGGCTGGAGACGCCGATTGCGGCGGTGAGCCATCGTCTGGCAATGGACTGGCGGCATACGATCGATTGGCGGGCGGGTGAGCCGACGTGGACGCTTGATGTGCCGGTGGCGTTTCGAGCGAACAACATGCAGGCGGCGCGGGATGCGTTCTGGATGGCTTTTGACGGAACGCTGCTGGACGCGCAGGGGGAAGACGGGCTGGACGCGCAGGGGGAAGACGGCGACAATCGGATGATCCAGCACGTGCGTGATCTCTACAGCACCGTACCCAAATATCGAGGGCCACGCGTCGATGTCGACCCCTGAAACACATGATGGTGATGGAAGAGACGGATTGTCGAGCTGGCCGATGTGGTTACTGGGGGCGGCGACGGTGGGGCTGATTGTGGTGGGTGCGGTCGTCTGGTCGGAGCGGGTGGGGCAGGTCGTTGAGCCGATCGATCCGGGCAAGGTGCCGCAGCCGATCCCGGCGCCGGACGCGGAGGCCTCGGGCGGGAGGGACGATAAAGCGGATCCGAATGATGACGGCGGGGGTAACGGGGCGGTGCCGGCGCCGATCATCGGGCCGGAGACATCGCCGCCGAACGCGATGGGGTTTCCGACGACGCCGATGCTGCCGGACTGGGCGGTGCTGCTGTTGGCGGCGCCCGAGGCGTTGCCGATGTGGCCGGGCGCGGAGATGACGTTGGGGTACGAGATGTCGGCAGACGGGTTGACGCAGCAGGCGGTGGTGCTGAGCATGCGTGACGCGGACGCGGCGGAGGTCAATGATTATTATGTTGCGGCGCTGCTCGACCGCGGTTATGAGCGGGACGATGAGGTGGAAGCGGGCTCGCCTTACCTGACGTTTACGCGGCGTGGCCTATCGATCATGATACTGGCGGGACAGGATACGGATCGCGCGACGTTGACGGCGCTGCTGTCTTACGCGACGGCATCTCCCGAGGACGATGCGGAATCCGAGGGTGGCACATCACCATGAGTCAATTCAATATGACGCAACCGCCGGCGCCGCCCGGTCGCCGCGGGGACATGCAGTTGATCATCATCGCGATGGTGCTGGGCGTGCTGGCGGTGGTGCTGACGAACGTGCTGATCATTCGTATTCGCGCGGCGGAGAGCGAGACGATCACGCTATATCGATTGAAGAGCCGGTTTGAGGCGGGGGACAAGTTGCGGGCGAAGGACGTGGAGGAGGTGGCGTTCCCGGCGAAGTTCAAGGACGCGGCTTCGTATTGGATTCAGGGCGATGAGATCGGACAGGTGTATAAGGACTTGAAGTTTTACCGGCCAGCGGGAACGAATGAGATTTTATCGTGGGCGATGTTCGGCAAGGGGCGGGCGCCAAACACGCTGGACATTCCGCCGGACAAGCGTTGGAAGACGGTGGCGGTGAACACACGGACGGCTCCGGGCATTTTGCAGCCGGGGCATGCGGTGGACATCTATGCGACGTTTCGTGTCGGCGGTGCGTACCGCACGCTGCTGGTGTTAGAGAACGTTGACGTGGCGGCGGTGGGCAACCGGACTGAAGCGTCGGAGACGGGCGGGCGCCGGTCGAACGATCGTAAGATCATTGTCGAGTTGACGACTCAAGAGGCGACTGAACTGATGACGGTCGAGCATTACCTGGACAAGCCGGAGTTCGACATTTTGATCCGTAACGCCGGCTCTTTGAAGGGTTTACAGCTAACCGATGATGGGATTAATCCGGAGGTGCTGGATATTGTGTCCGGTCCGCGACCGGATGAACGTTGACCGGCGCGGCGCTTCGGCGGAGTCAAGACCGACCCAATTGCATGGAATTCCTGCTTTACGATCACAGCAGCAGCACCCGCACGACTGTGGAGGTCGATGCGGAGGCGATTGTGATCGGTCGGGAGACGGATTGCGATCTTGTGTTGCGCGGGCCGTTCGTGGCGCGGCGACACGCGCGCCTGGCGCGTCAGGGGAACACGCTTTTCATTGAGAACACGTGTCGCTCGGCGATGCGTGTCGCGGGGCGGGACGTGGACGCGGGGCAGTCGGTGCGGATTGATTTTGGGGATGAGGTGGAGATCGGGCCGTACTCGCTGGCGTTGATGCGACCGGGCCGAACGGGGGGCGAGCCGGATCGCGAGCGTGAATTGCAGCGGCGACTGGTGGAGTTTGAGCAGGGAATTCACGCGGAGTTGATTGAGCGGCTGAACCTGCGGGTGACGGCGCGGATCAACAAACAGGATGCGGTTTACGTTGCTCAGATCAATGAGAATCTGAACGACATTATCAATCGGCGGGCAGGTGATCTGGATGAAGATCTGGGGACGCACATGCTGCGGATTCATCTGCATCGGCTGGTGACGGCCGAGGTGGTGCGGCAGTGCACGGGGCGGGTGCAGATGGACTACCGGGAGTCGGACACGGATCAGGCGGACACGAGCTACGAGCGGGCGCTGGATGAGATCGCGTCTTCGATGGTGGACATGATGCCGCTGCTGTTCGATCCGACGAGCGTGCAGGAGGATCTGGCGGTGGCGGAGGAGGGGTTCGACGATCTGTTTGAGCAGCAGTTGCCGTCGATGTCGAACGCGCTAAGGCGGCATATCGTGCGGCGCGTGGTGGCGAAGGACTTGCAGGATATCATGCTGGGACTGGGTCCTCTGCAGGATCTTCTGGATATGGCGAACGTGACGGAGATCATGGTGGTGGGGAAGGATCGGATTTACGTCGAGAAGAACGGTCTGATCCAGCCAACGACGCGGAGTTTCTTCTCTGATGAAGTGTTGATGCACGTGATCGAGCGGGTTTTGACGCCGGCGGGTCGGCGGGTGGATCAGTCATCGCCGCTGGTGGACGCGCGTCTGGCGGACGGGAGCCGGGTGAACGTGATCATCCCGCCGCTGAGTCTGGTTGGGCCGTGCGTGACGATTCGGAAGTTCGCGTGGATTCCGTTCACGATTGACGATCTGATTGAGCGGGAGACGATCTCGGAGCAGTGTGCGGGATTTTTGCGGGGGTGCGTGATGGAGCGCAAGAATGTGATTGTCTCAGGCGGCACGGGGGCGGGCAAGACCACGCTGTTGAACACGCTGGGCGCGTTTGCGCGGTCGACGGAGCGGGTGGTGACGGTGGAGGAGAGCGCGGAGTTGCAGTTGCCTCAGCCGCACGTGGTGAGTTTGGAGGGTCGACCGGCGAACGTGGAGGGACGGGGGGCGTACACGATTCGCGATCTGGTGCGGAACGCGCTGCGGATGCGACCGGACCGGATCATCGTGGGTGAGGTGCGCGGACCGGAGGCGCTGGACATGCTGCAGGCGATGAACACGGGGCATGACGGGTCGCTGTCGACGATTCACGCGAACACGCCGATCGATTCGATGAACCGGCTGGAAACGTTGATTTTGATGGCGGTGGACATGCCGGTGCGTGCGATTCGCGAGCAGATTGTTTCGGCGATCGATCTGGTGGTGCAGATCGCGCGTCACGCGGACGGGCATCGCCGGGTGACGCAGATCGCGGAGGTGAGCGAGATCGATCGGGAGACGGATCAGATTCGAATGGAGGATGTGTTCGTGTTGCGCGAGACGGATCAGCCGCGGTTGCGGCACACGGGTTACATTCCGACGTTCGCTGAGGAATTGATCGCGCGCGGTCAGATTGACGTGGACATGTTTCTTTAACGGCTGCTGCGGTTCTGGTTGTCATGCAAGATCCCCTGGTCATTCAGTTGCTGATTTCGGTGCTGATGTTCGCGTCGGTGGTGATGTTGGTGCAGTTCGGCGCGCGGCGGGCGATGGCGCTGTGGTGGCGATTTGAGGAGCGTTACGACCATGTGCTGAACAAGCAGTTGCTCTTGTCGATCGCGCCGCGGACGGCGATGGTGCTGACGGTGATCGAGGTGCTGGGGGCGGGGTTGATTCTCGGGGTGGTGTTGGACGGGGTGTTCTGGTTTGTGATCGGCGCGGGGTTGGGGTTGGCTGTGCCGCACGTTTTGCTGCGGCATCTTGAGACGAAGCGGCGCGAGCGGCTGGAAGACCAGTTGGTGGACGGCATCACGACGATGTCGGCGGCGGTGCGGGCGGGGTTGAACCTGGTGCAATCGATTGAGCTGATCAAACAGAATCATGCGGCGCCGATGCGGCAGGAGTTTGAGGAGTTATTGAAGGAGTACGAGCTTGGGGTGGATTTGAATCAGGCATTGATGAACACATCGAATCGGATTGGGTCGAGCTATTACCGGTTGTGGTTTGGGGCGATCGCGGCGCACCGGGAGCGCGGCGGGGACGTGGGGGAGAGCCTGGACCGGATCGCGGATTCGATTCGTGAGATTCAACGGCTTGAAGGACGGCTGCGGGCGCTGACGGCGCAGGGTCGGAATCAGGCGTGGATGATGGCGCTGATGCCGGTGGTGATTTTGCTGATTCTTTACATGATCGCGCCGCAGGACACGAGCCGGTTGTTCAGCGAGCCGGTGGGTCGTCTGTTGTTGTTGGCGGCGGCGGGATTGATCTTGATCGCGATCACGTGGATTCGACGGATTATGTCGGTGGATATTTAGTGGTCGGCGGGGCGGGCGGGGGCGCTTCGCCTGGTGAGTGACCTGATGGATGCGACGACGTGGCTCCAACTTGGGGTGAGCTTCCTGTGGTTTAACGCGGTGTGGCTGCTGGTGTGGTCGCTGTTTCGCACGGAATTTCGGGCGGAGATGCCGATCACGCGGCGGGTGGCGGCGGCGGTGGGCGTGGCGGAGCGGCGGACGCTATTTGAGATACCGGTGCTGGGGCAGTTGATGGGGCTGGCGGTGATGATCATGCGCCGGTTTGGATTGTTTCGCTCGACGATTCGGGGGAACCTGGAGGCTTCGGGCAATCCGAACGGGTATACGGTGGATGAGTATCTGGCGATCTGTTTGAGCTGCGCGGTGGGGACGGCGGGGGCGGTGACGCTGCTGCTGGTGCTGTCGGCTTCGCGGCCGGTGGGAGCGATGCTGGTGTTGGCGGCGCTGGTGGTGGGGTTCGCGGTGCCGATCTGGAGTTTGCGGAGCACGGCGGGGAGTCGGGTGCGGCGGATCGCGCGGAAGCTGCCGTATGCGTTGGATTTGATCGCGTTGATGATGCAGTCGGGGACGACGTTCACCGAGGCGATCGAGACGGTGATCCGGGATGACACGAACGAAGATTTGAACGTGGAGTTGCAGCTGGTGCAGGCGGAGATCGGGATGGGGGCGACACGGGCGACGGCGCTGACGAATCTGGCGGAGCGGATTCCGCTGGACTCGCTGCGATCGGTGGTGGGGGCGATCAATCAGTCTGAATCGTTGGGGACGCCGCTGGCGATGATCTTGCAGAGCCAGGCGAACATGTTGCGGATGCGTCGGAGCGTGATGGCGGAGGAGGCGAGCGCGAAGGCGTCGTTGCGGATACTGGTGCCATCGATGTTGATTTTGTTTGCGGTGGTCATCGTGGTGCTGGGGCCGCTGATTTTGCGGGGGATCGAGGGTCGGCTGCTGGATTGAGGGGCGGGGCAACGCGGATCGCGGGTCGGTTAGAATGGGGGGATTGCGAACGACCCCGTGTGAGACGTGCGGCGCCGCCCCACTGCCATGAGTCGATTGACGATACAAATGTTGGATGGGCCGTACGCGGAGCAGCACTCTTCGTTTGATGTTGATGTGGTGACGTTCGGCCGGGGCGGGGACAACGCGCTGGTGGTTTCGACGGAGCACGCATCGCGGCATCATGGCGAGTTGCGATTGATTGACGGGCAGTGGATGGTGATCGGTCTGAGCGGGAATGGGACGAAGGTAAATCGGCGGACGATCGGCGAGAAGCCGGTGGCGCTGCGTGACGGTGACGTGGTGGGGGTGGGCCGGTCGGAGATGTTTCGCGTGCGGCTGGCGGACGAATCGACACCGGTCGCGGCAGCAGCGTCGGCGGATTCGGATGCGGGGGCTTCTGCGGCAAAGAACCGAAATCGCACATGGATGATGATCGGGATTTACTGGATTGTGATCGTGGCGGTGTTCATGGCGTTGACGATCACGTTCGACGATGAGGGCGCGAAGGCGGGGGAGGCGTTCACGGCGGAGCAGATCCGGGCGGAGATCCAGCGGAGATCGCCGCGGGTGCCGCCGGATGATCGACTGGCGGCGATTGCGCTCAACGAGGCGCGGCAGTATCTGGATCAACCGACGTCGGCGGGGTCGTTGTTCTTCGCGCATCAGTCGTACAAGGAGGCGCTGGCGTATCAGGGCGTGCAGCAGTTCGGCGCGGGAGATGACCAGATCGCGTTCATGGATACGGAGCAACGGCTGATTGAGCGGGTGACCGAGCAGTATATTGACGCGAACACGTATTTGCTGGGCGGTCAGTGGGATCGGGCGAAAGACGCGTTCACCGAACTGGCGGAGATGTACCCGGCGAACACGTCGACGAGCGCGCTGGCGAAGCACGTGTCACATCAGATCGACGTGGCGTACTCAAAGCAGGGCAAGAAGCGCCGGCGGCTGCGGTGATGGCGGTTGGGCTACCAGGCGAGCCAGCCGCCGTCGATGGTGATATTCTGGCCGGTGATGAAGCTGCCAGCTTCGGAAACCAGTAACAGCAGGGCGCCTTTGAGTTCGTGGGGTTTTCCCATGCGCTGCATGGGGTTCTTTGTGGCAAGTCGGGTGACCAGGTCCTTGCCGGCGGCGGGGCTGGGGAACGGGCCGGGGGAGATGCAGTTGACGCGGACGTTGTCCTTGGCCCAGTAGACGGCCATGTGTCGGGTCATGTGAATGGTGCCGCCTTTGAGGGCGTGATAGGCGACGGGGCTGGCGCGGCCTGGATCGTAGGCATCGGGGTAGGAGGCGACCTGGCCGTACATGGAGCCGAGGCTGACGACGTTGGCGGGGGCGTTGCGCTGGACGGCGTGGTCGCGGAGGTGGCGGGCGAGGATGAAGTAGCCGGCGTTGTTATGCTGATGCCGGGCGAAGTCTTCAAAGGTGACGGAGGTGATGTCGGCGGCGCAGGCGTCGAGGCCGTTGTTGATGAGGATGTCAACTTGGCCGGCGGCTTTGACGGCGTCGGCGAAGCCTTTGTCGATGCTCGGGCCGTCCATTTGATCGAGGGCGACGGCGTGATGGGTTTGTGATTTGGGAGTGGGGAGGGTGTCGGCGACCTGGCGAGCGCGGGCGGCATCACGCGAGGCGGTGACGACGGTGGCGCCGGCTTCGGCGAGGGCACGGGAGAACGAGGAGCCAAGCCAACCGCTGGCGCCGGTGACGAGGGCGGTTTTGCCGGTGAGATCGAACAGTTCGTGGATGGTGGGTTCGTCGACGTTGACTTTAAACATGGTGAGGCTCCGGGTCGGGGGCGCGGCGGGTTTTGAGCGCCGACGTTTCTTGTTTCCAGTGTGCTTGCACAATGACGACTTCCTGACGGCTCGCGAGAGTCGACGGCCACCACTTTAGCGGGAGTGGCGGACGAGCCGCCAGTGGCACCCGGCGAGGGGCTACCGTTGGACGGTCTGCCAGGTTTGCTCGTCGGCGGCGCGCATGGCGGCGAGGTTGACGCGCAGGGTCTGGAGGCCTTGCGAGACGGGGCAGGCGACGGGTTGTTTGCCTTCGACGGCGTCGAGGAACGCGGCGGCCTGATCGATGTAGAAGGTATCGCGCTGGGCGGGGGTGAAGGGGACATCGTTCCATGCGTCGCCGGGGTTGGGTTCGGTCATCCAGCGCCAGCGGGCGTTGTGTTGTTCGATGCGGAGGGTGCCGTTTTCGCAGGTGATGGTGGTGGTGGTTTCGTTGGGGGCCTGGTACTGGTTGAAGGTGTAGGTGGCGAGGATGTCTCCGTGGTGGGCGATGACGCCGACGGTGTCTTCGACGGTGACGCCATCGAGGTGCTGGTGTGCGGCGACGGCGGCGAGTCGGTCGATGGGGCCGACGAGCCACTCGCCGAGGTTGATGACGTGGGTGATGCAATCCTGGATGATGCCGCCGCCGGTGGCGCGATCGTTGTAGTAGATATCGCGGTAGGCGGGCCGAAAGGTGGGGAAGTGCTGTCCGCCGGAGGCGACGAGGTGCAGGGGTCTGCCGAAGCGGCCGGCGTCGATGGTTTTCTTTGCGTCGATGTTCCAGGCCATGGCGCGGTAGACGTAGGCGACGGAAGCGGTGACGCGGTTACGGTCGATGGCGGCGATCATGTCATCGATGCCGTCGAGGGAGGTGCTGAGCGGTTTCTCGATGAGCAGGTGGATTCCGGCGTCGGCGAGGCGGGTGGCGAAGGGGACGTGCAGCTGCGCGGGGACGGCGATGACGGCGACGTCGTGAGGATCGTTGAGGGCATCGTCGAGGGTGGTGTAGGCGTTGGTGATTGCATAGCGATCGGCGATGGTCTGGCGCAGGTCGTGGTTGATCTCACAGATGGAGATATCGGCGCGGCCGGTTTGCTGGAAGCAGCGGACGTGCCGTTCGCCGATGGAGCCGACCCCGATCACAAGCACACGGTACGGCGCGGGCATCAGGATTTCTCCAGGTAGCTTTGGGCGTCGTCGAGGGAGTTATCGAAGGTGAAGCCGAGGGGGGCAAAGTCGGCCTGGACCTGCTGGAGGCCGTTCTTGATCCACAGCAGGTCGGCGCCGGAGAGGAAGAGCCGTGCGCCGAGGTCCATCATCATCTTGGCGCGTTCGGCGGTGGGGGTGGGCATGGCGATGGATTTGCCGGTGTTTTCGGCGGCTTTGGCCATGGCTTGCAGGGCCTTTTGGATTTTGGGGTGGTCGATCTGTCCGGGGATGCCGGAGAGGATGGAGAAATCGCCGGGGCCGAGCATGATGACATCGACGCCGTCGACGGCGGCGATAGCTTCGGCCTGATCGACGGCGGTCTGTTCTTCGAGTTGGATGACGATCCAGGTTTGCTCATTGGCGAACTTGACATATTCACCCATGTCCATGGAGCAATAGGGCATGTCGGGGTTGCCGCCGTCGAAGCCGCGCTCGCCCATGGGGTGGAACTTGGCCCACTTGACGACTTCGGCGGCTTCTTCGGGGCTGTCACAGCGTGGGTAGAGGATGCCCATCGCGCCGGATTCGAGCATGCGTCCGATGCGCATGAACTCTCCCTTGGCGGGTCGGACCATGGCGTCGGCTCCGGGGCCGACGCGGGCGGCGCGCATCATGGTCTGCGCGGTTTCGACGGAGTAACCGTGGTGTTCCATGTCGTACCAGATGCCGTCGAAGCCCATGAGAGCGACGAGTTCGCTGACGGACGGATCGGTGAGATGGAGGCAGGTGACGAGGGCAGGTTCGTTGTTGGCCCACTTGGCTCTGACTTTGCTGGGACGCATGGGGGTTACTCCGAATGGCCGGTGATGGTGTTGCGGTACGGCGGCATGAACTGCATACGGGGGAGCTGCTCGCAGAGGATGCCGCCATCGACCACGATGTGCTGACCGGTGATATAGCCGCCAGCGGCGGAGGCCAGGAATACGGCGGGGCCCACGCAATCTTCCACCACGCCGAACTCGTGTTCGAGGGGGATGTGTTGTTTGTAGTAAGGGGTCATCTCGTCGAAGTCGACGTTGGATTCCTCGCCGATCTCGGTCGTGATGATGCCGGGGGCGATGGCGTTGACGGTGATGCCGTGCTGTCCGAGCTCGATGGCGAGGGACTGCATCATGAGTTCGGCGGCGCCTTTGGAGGCGTCGTAGTGGGCGAGGGATGCTTCGGCGACCATGCCGTTGACGGAGGTGATGATGATGATGCGACCCTTGATCTGGGCGGCGATCATGCGTTCGGCGATGCGCTGGGAGAGGAAGAACACGGCGTCGACATTGACGGCCAGGGTGTGGTTCCACTTTTCGATGGTGATGGTGTTGAAGTGTTCGAGATAGGCAAGTCCGGCGTTGTTGACGAGGATGTCGACGCGTCCGGCGGCGTCCCAGCACTTGTCGGCGAGGTCGTGGGTTTGTTCGACTTCGGCGAGGTCGTGTTTGAAGAGCCAAGCTTTGCGGCCGAGGGCGCGGATGGCGTCGGCGTTGGACTGGGCCTCGGCATCGGCGGAGCGGTAAACAATGATGACGTCGGCGCCGTGTTCGGCGAGGCCGAGCGCGATGCCGCGGCCGATGCCGCGGCTGCCGCCGGTGACGAGGGCGACGGAGCCGGTGAGGTCGAAACGATCGGCGCTCATGGGGAGTCTCCCGGAGCGGCGGGCGTGAGCCGGCTTTGGTAGGGAGGCATGAACTGGAGTCGGGGGACCTGCTGGATGATCATGCCGCCGTCGAGGATGAGGTGCTGGCCGTTCATGTAGGCGGCGGAGGAGGAGGCGAGGAAGACGGCGGCGTAGGCGACGTCGTCGACTTCGGCGAGTCGGTTTTCGAGGGGGACGTGGAATTTGAGGTCCTGCCAGGAGGGGGTGTCGAAGTCCTGGTGGTCGGAGGTGATCTGGGTTTTGGTGTCGCCGGGGGCGAGGGTGTTGGCGGTGATGCCGTGGGGGCCAAGCTCGATGGCGAGGGGGCGGGAGAGCATTTCGAGGCCGCCTTTGGAGCTGTTGCAATGGCAGAGGCCGGCGGAGGCGACGAAGCCATTCTTGGAAGAGACGCTGATGATTCGGCCGCGGATGTGGTGGTCGATCATGTGCTCGGCGACGCGCTGGGCGATGAAGAACGGGGCGGTGAGGTTGACGGCGAAGGTGTGTCGCCAAGCGGGCAGGTCGATTTCGTTGAAGTGCTGCAAGGCGGCCTGGCCGGCGTTGTTGACGAGGATGTGGATGGGGCCGGCGGCGGCCCAGATGTCGTCGACGAGGGGGTGGAGGGATTGGGTCTGTTCGAGGTCGGCGGGGAAGGCGAAGGCTCGGCGTCCGAGGGCTTCCACGGCCTGGAGGACCTGATGGGCGTTCTGGGCCTGGTCGCCGGCGCGGTGATAGGTGATGGCGACGTCGGCGCCGCATTGGGCCATGGCAAGGGCGATACCCCGGCCGATGCCGCGGCTGCCGCCGGTGATGAGGGCGGTGCGGCCGATCAGGCTGAAGGGTTGTTCCATGCTCAAAGGGTTGGATCCACGTCCAGGGGGGCGCAGGGCGGGTTGGGGGGGCAGCTCATTCGGCCTCGACTCCGTTGCATGGTGATGGAATAGCAGGATTCGACGGGAGTTTCAACCGATGCCGGGAGCGGGGATTGGCCGATAATAACCGTTGTATCGGGCAAGGGTTTCGTTGATTGTCCGGTTTGCGTTTGGATGGGTTTGTGGTTGGAATAGCAGGTTAGTCGCACAAGCGAGGGACACCATGTCTGACGCGTTCTTCATTACCGCACTCGGCACGCCGCTGACTGAAGAAGAGACGTTGCACGTTGAGGGGATAACGCGGCACATCGAGGATCAGTGGGCACACGGCATCCATGGGGTTCTGGCGGGCGGGACGATGGGCATGATGCAGTTGCTGCCGGACGACGTGTACCGCGATCTGGTGAAGCATGCGTCGGAGGTGGGTCGGGGGCAGGGCGAGGTGATGGTGGGCGTGGGGGATACGAGTTTCGGCCGAACGCGAGACCGGATCAAGCTGGTCAATGAATATGACGTGGACGGGGTGGTGGTGCTGACGCCCTATCTGGTGCCGTTTAGTGAGGCGGAGCTGCTGGAGTACTTCAAGGCGCTGGCGGATGTGTCGAAGGCGCCGGTGTATCTGTATGACCTGCCGCAGTTGGCGGGGATCAAGCTGTCGACAGAGTTGATTTTGTCGGCGGCGGAGCATCCGAATATCGAGGGGGTGAAGTGCTCGGGTGAGCCGAACGCGACGCGGGACCTGATCGACAAGGTGGGCGACACGTTCCGGGTGATTATCGCTCAGCCGTGTCTGGTGGATGTGCTGTTGCAGGGGGGGATCATGCAGCATCTGGATGGTCTGTACGGGCTCTATCCGCCGTGGCTGACGCAGATCGGGGAGTATGGCGCCAATGGTGAGTGGGACAAGGCGGCGGCGGTGCAGAAGAAGCTGACGCACGCGACGATGCTGCTGCGTCAGATGCCGGTGTTGCAGAGCTTCAGCGCGGTGATGAACGAGCGAGGGATCCCGGGGCACTTCGCGCCGAGGCCGTTTGCGCCGTTGAGCGAGGAGGATCGGGAGAAGGTGCTTGACGATCCGATCATTCGGGAGGTGCTGGCGGCGACGCCGGCGGCGGTGCCGGCGTGAGTTGACACCGACCAAAGGAATGGTGAGGATGACTTTGTTCTGGGGTTCGGCGCGCTCGGCGCCGGTCACGCGGAGGTGGAAGGCGAAGACCCCGACGGGCGAGCCGCCGGTGGCGCCCGGCGAAATCTGTTGGGATTCATGTCCCTGCTACTGATTGGCTGACGGACCAGAGCTAAGACAATGTGTCGAGCAAGCGACGGTCGCAATGGAGGTCGTGCGGGGCAAGGATTTGCGGGAATAAATAAGTGGTTGCTCGCAGATCAGAGCTGAAGGGGGAAGTTAGACCATGTCGAGGCAGATCTTAGTTCTGGGCGCAACAGGCATGTTGGGCCGGCCGGTTGTGCGCTGTTTGGCTGATCAGGGCCACCGGGTCCGAGTATTGGTGCGCAGTATCGAGAAGGCTCACCAGATACTTGGGGATACGGTAGAGGTGGTCGAGGGAAGCGTACTGGAGAAGGACAATATTCAGGCGGCGATGGGAGGCTGTGAGGCGGTTCATATTAATCTGACTCAGGACACGGAGTTGACCGCCATGGGGCACGTCGTTGATCTGGCAGCAGACAGTGGCGTGGAACGCGTGAGCTACGTCTCGGCCACAACGGCACGCGAGGAGAACCGGTGGTTTAACGTCGTGGATGTGAAGATGCGCACCGAGGCCATCCTCCGCTCCAGCGGCATTGCGAGCGTGATTTTCTGTCCTACCTGTGGGTCATGGAAACGCTGCCCAACTTCATACACGGCAGTCGGGCAGCCGTGATCATCGGCAAGCATCCACCCGAATTGCATTTTCTTGCGGCGGCGGACTTCGGGCGGATGGTGGCGGCGTCTTATGATGACGATCGGGCACTTGGGAAGCGCTTGTTCGTTCACGGGCCAGACGGTATTTGCCTGCATGATGCGTTGGAGCGGTTTGTCCATGCCTGTCATCCGGGACTCAAGGTGATGCGGTTGAAGCTGTGGCAAGCCCGACTGATTGCCAAGCTGACGGGGCGCGGGGGGCTGTCCTATGTCACCCGGCTGATTGGATACTTCGACAAGGTTGGGGAGTTGGGCGACCCGACCGAGTGCAATGCGTTGTTTGGCGCACCATCGATCACGCTGGACGATTGGTTCAAAATGCCACAGAATGGCCGCCAGGGGTTGCCGCATTGAGCGGGGTCAACTTGGCGGGTGTGGTTTGGATGGTCATGGACGCGGGGAAGAACGAACGAGCCGATCAAGCACTCATCAGGTCACAATGGGTGCGCAGCGGGAATGCGTAATCCGGTCAAGAAGATGGTTAAGAATAGGACAAAGCGTGTGATCTTGGTCATCTGCCTGGCGGTCACAGGCACTGTATTTCTCGCCTTTTGCTGGGGCAGAAATGATCTTTGGGAGATCTGTACGACCAAGGCCTACGGATTTCCTATGCCCTGGTATATCGACCATTGTCTATGTGGCAAAGGTCAAACTGCAGTCAATCCGCTGTTCTGCTTTGTCAATCTCATACTGTGGGTCGGGGCGTCCCTCGTCCTGGCATGGTCTATCGAAAAGATAAGTGGGGCAGGAGCAAACGATCAGCTGGAGGGTATTGCGCCTAACGGCTCAAACCCTCAGTGGGGACATTAAAAGTCTTCGGGGAGCATCATTTTCTTAATTGAATAGGGCATGAAGAAATTGGTGAGGCCGCCGTCGACCATGAGGTGGGCGGCGGTCATGTAGGACGCGTCGTCTGAGGCGAGCCAGGCGATGGATTTGGCGATTTCTTCGGGTTGGCCCCAACGTTGGAGGGCGATCTTATCGTCGGATTCCTTGCGGAGGGTTTCGGTGAGATCGGCGCCGTCGGCGGATTCGTAGTCCTGTGACATTTCGGTATCGATGGCGCCGGGGAGGATGCTGACGACGCGGACGCCGGACGGGCCGTAGAGCTGAGCGAGTTCGGAAGTGAGGGCATCGAGGGCGGCTTTGGCGGCGGGGTAGGCGGGGGAGATGCCGGCGGGGCGGAGGCCCATGACGGAGGTGACGTTGACGATGACGCCGCGCTTCTGTTTTTCCATTTGAACGGCGGCGGTGCGGGCGAGGAAGGCGGGGGCGGTGAGCATGATGCGGAGGGTCTTTTCCCAGATCTCGAGAGTGATGCGGCGCATGGTGCCGACTTCGCGCCATGCGGCGTTGTTGATCAGGGCGTCGAGGCGATTGAATCTGGCGACGGTGGCCTCGACGGCGGCGATGGCAGCGTCGAGATCGATCAGGTCGACGACGTGAATCTGGGTCTGGGCGCCGGCCTGTTGGGCCTGGGCGGCGACGGATTCGAGGTCCCCTTTGGAGCGGGCGAGGAGAGCGAGGTCGTAACCGCGGGCGGCGAACTCGAGGGCGGTGGCCGCGCCGATGCCGCGTGAGGCGCCGGTGATGAATGCGACGGGACGGTCGGGCATGGGGATTATCCTCTGACCATGATCGATTGCGTGAGGGTGACGCGGGCGAGGCGCATGACATTCTAACTCGTTGGATGTGCTGCGCCCTTCACTTGCTGAACGATGTACCGGTCCAATGTGGCAAGGACATGTTCGGCGATCTGGGCGATCGTGCGTCCATCGGGGGGTACTGTGCGCTGGAGGTCGTCGTCGGACAGTGCGGACAGTTCGCCAATGAATCTGCCAAACTCCTCGTTCGCCTGGCGCACGAAATGGGGCACATAGTAATGCGGGTTATCGTTGATGAGCCGTCCTCTTGCGATGATGAGGTCGCGATGATGCGAGCGCAGCTCGTGGGCCCACATCTGAAGCGTATCCTTCACGGTGAAGCCGTCGTCAGTGGTTTTGTCGAGGTCTTCATGGCGGACGGATGACATCACTTGGTTTGACACGTTCGCTTGGCGATCGCTCAACTTCCGGACGATCTGCGTGACCTTAGTTCGTGACATTACGTGCCTTCCGGTCGATCAAGGCGTAGTCGGTGTCGGCGATGACGACGAGGCCGTCGCCTTTGTCGATTTTTGGGTAGGTGTGAAGGGTGATGACGATGCCGGTGAGTTCGGCAGTGAGGGTTTGGACGGTGTCGCCGAGGATATCGCAGACGGCGCCGAGGGGATCGCCCTTCTGCACTTGTTGGCCGAGATGGACGACGGGGTCGAAGTAGCCGGACATGGGAGCGGGGTGGCAGATCTGCATGTGGCCAGCGTTGGGGCGGTCGTCCTCGATGACCCACTGGATTGCGGAGGGGGGATGGGGGCGATCGATCATGCCGATCTCGGCGAGGACGTTGAGGCAGCCGTCGACGTAGGCATCGACGCCGTGGGGGAGGCAGACGGCGGAGCCGTGGTATTCGGCGTAGATGGCGGGGACGTTGTGATCGCGAGCGACGGACAGGGACCGGCCGTCGAGCTTGCCACAGGTGCCCCAGACGAGCGGGAGGTTGAAGGCCCTGGCCATGCGGCGCTGGGTGTCGAGGATGGCGGGGTCGTGGTGGAGGCCGTAGCCGGCGAGGGGCCAGACGGCGAGGCCGGTGCCGCCGGTGTGCAGGTCGATGTAGTAGTCGGCGGCGGCGATGAGCTGGGTCAGGGCGTGGGCGGTGCGCATGGAGACGGTGCCGTCGGGTGAGCCGGGGCAGATGCGGGCGAGGTCGAGTTCGTCATCACCGGTGCGGTGGCGGCGGTTGTAGGCGGATTCGTTGACGACGGGAGCGAGAGTGAGCGTGCCGCGGAGGGTGGCGGGGTCGAGAGAGCGTGAGAGGCGGCGGATGGCGTGCATGGACTCAAACTCGTCGCCGTGGACGCCTCCGGTGATCAGGCAGCGCGGGCCGTCGGAGGCGCCGTTGAGGATGCGGGTTTGGATGTTGATGGGATCGGGCACGGGATTACCTCGGGGTTGGTCGGGTTTGAATGATTGGGGCGCGGCGGTGGGTATCAAAGCAGCATTGCGATGGGCGGTCAACCGGGGCGAATGACGGGTATAGAAAAAGGAGCGTGACCGTGAGGCCACGCTCCCTGGTGGGGGGGGTAATAGGTTCAGTTAGGCGTCCGGATCACGGTGTTGCGTCAGCCGTGATGGGCGCGTTGATCGCACTCTTGAGTTGCTCCTCGGTCATGCCCTGCGGGGTGATGTCTTTGACCAGCGCGGTCTGAGCGATGCCGACTTCGAGCGGAGCGAGGCCGAGCAACTCAAGATTGACGAACAGTTCGTTCAACCTGGCCAGATACTCGCTTGCTTCGCCGTGCCCGGAGCCGCCGTCAACGAAGGCCCGGAAGGCGACGCCGTCAAACCCGCCGCCGGACTGGTTGGTGTAGTCGTCAAACGCGGCCTGGAGGGCGGCGAGGATCTGCGGTGTCCGCGAACGCATGAGCGGACGCCCTTCATCGTCGAACGTCTCTTCGCCGGACTCGTCGAGCACGGGCTCGAAGAAGAGGTCGCGGAAGAGAACGACGGTGTCGGAGACGATCTCACGGACGAACCGGTCGGCCGTGACGGTGTGGTCGGTGGGCAGGGGGTTCTCTTCATCGGGCAGGTCGTTGTAGAGCGACCGGCCGATCAGGAAGCCGAGGACTTCATCGGCGGTGAGGCCACGGACATTGATGAACAGTGCCAGTTGCTCACGCAGGGCCGGCTCGATGCGGACGCCGGGCTGGACTTCAGTCATCCGAGCTTCCATGGGGAGGATACCGGCGATGATTTCCGAGACGTTGGTGTTGGTGGGCTGTCCTTCGAAGGCGAGGTCGAGGGTGACACCGCCGTCGAGGAGGGCACCATCGCCCTTGAACTGCACGGGGTCGATGGGGCCGAACTCGGAGTAGGGGAATCCGGCGGCGGCGATGGTGAACAGTGTGTCACCGTCGGCGAGCGGGTTGGCGAACAGCGGATCCAGACCCGTGCCAAGTGCGACCGGCGGGGTGGAGAACGGGGTATCGCCGACGACGATGATGTCGACGCCGACGGTTTCGGTGAGCAGGATGCCGGTTCCGGCGGCGGTGGTGCCGCGGACGGTGGCCATGTCACGGGTGTTGATTTGAATGAGCGGCGAGGTGACGGTGAAGTCGCCGTTGACGCTGGCATCGCCGAACCGAGCCGTACCGCCGGAGATGAAGGTCAGTCCGCCGTTGGGGGCGGTGGTCTTCTCATTCTGACCAATGTTGAGAGTGGTCAGGACGGTAACGGTGGTGGTGCCGGCGGGGCCGGTGGGGTTAAAGACGATGGTGGCGACGTTGGGCGGGGTCACGTGCCCGTTGTCGAGACCGGCGGTGTTGTAGTCCTCGCCGGCGTCGAGGATGTCGTTGGCGTTGATGTCCTCGGTGTTGAGGGCCAACTGATCGAGGGGGTTGGTGGAGCCGACGTCGCCTTCAAAGACGATGACGGGCACGCCAGCGGGGACACCATCGACACTGGTGAGACTGACCATGACGGTGAGGTCACGCGGGGTGCCGGGAGCGTCGCTGTCGACGGTGCTGTTGAAGAAGATGCCCTTATTGTCCGTGCCGGCGCCGAGGTCGGTCAGGAAGACATCGGCGACGAGGAGGACGGGGTCGTTGTACACCTGGGTGGACCCCTGGGTAAAGATATCGGCACCGATGTTGGTGGCGCCGAACGGGCCGAGCAGGTCGACGTCAGTTCCGTCAAGGGGTGCGAAGGAGACGGGGTCTGCTTCGGTGAAGAGGCTGTGGAGGGCCGGAGTGCCGGCGATGGCGTCGACGGTGCCGCCGCCACCGATTTCGGCGAGGAAGGAAGTGATGCCGGAACCCGAGTTGACGATGAGCCGCTGGTCGAGTTCACCGGCGCCCTGGAGGCTATCAATGGCGGCATTGAAGGTTATGAACTTGCCGGTATCGAGTGTGACGTCGGTGCCGGTACTCACGGCGGTGCGAATGACCACGTCCATGCGGGTGGGGGCACCCGTGGCCGAGAGGGTGACGGTGTCGGCACCCGGGACGTCGCCGAAGGTCATGTTGCCGGCCGAGGTGAACAACAGGCGGGCGTTGCCGGAGGCGACGTTATCGAAACGGACGTTGGCATCGAAGGTGGTGTCGGTATCGCCCATGGCGATGGTGACATCATCCTGGAAGGTGGCCAGTCCGGCGGTGCCGACCTGATTGATGCCGCTGGCGGTTTCGACGGTGGACTGGAAGTCGTAGCTGCCGAGGCCCTGGAGGTCGATGGCGATGCCGATGCCGTCGCCGATCGGGACGAGGGGCACGGTGGAGTCGCCGACTTCGTTCTCGAAGGTGAAGGTAGCGCCGGCGTCGAGCGGATTGAGAATCAGATCCTGAGCGCCGGTGACGCGGGAGGTGAAGTCGGCATCGCCGGTGGCGCCGACACCGGAGGTCTCAATGGTGACGACCAGGGAGGTGACGGGCGGACCGGGGAGGGTATTGGTGGCGTCGAGGGTGACGAGGTCCGTGGCGGCGTTGCCGAACTGCAGCGGGCCGGCGGACGTGAAGGTGAGCGCGGCGAGGGCGCTGACGGGATTGTCAAACAGGACGCTGGCATTGAAGATCGAGCCGGTGTCGACGAAGCCGACGGTGACGTTGTTCTGGAAGGTCACGAGCCCGGCGGTATCCAACTGAAGGATGCCGTCGGCGGTTTCGAGGATGTTCTGGAAGTCGTAGGTACCTGCACCGATCAGTTGCAGGGCTGCGATGCCGTTGGCGGCGCCGTTGCCGATGGGGGTCAGACCCGCGCCGGAGTCGCCGACCTCGGCTTCGAAGGCGAAGTTGGCGCCGGGGTCCTGCGGATCGAGCAGGAGGTTCTGAGCGCCGGTGACCTGCGAGGTGAAGGTCATGTTGCCGACGGCGCCGGCGCCGGTGGTCTGCAGGGTGACCGGCAGATTGGCGAAGGTGCCCATGAGGGTGACGGTATCGGTGCCGGCGTCGCCCCACTGGACCGGGCCGGCGGAGGTGAACAGGAGGCTCGGGGCGAGGCTGTCGTCGTTATCGAACGCGACGTTCTCGTTGAAGGTGGAGCCTGAACTGACGAAGCCGATGGTGACGTTGTCTTCGAACGTGACCAGGCCCGCACCGACGGATTGGACGATGCCGTCCGCGGTGACGACGGTGTCCTGGAAGTCGGTGGTGCCGATGGAGTTGATCACGATGGCCGGGCCGGTGGTGTCACCGAGGGGGGTGATGCTGCCGACGGGCTCGAGGAAATCGGTGACCGCGTCGACGTTGAGGGTGAGGTTGAACGGGCCGTCGACGGTGTCGTTGAAGAACGCGCCGGTGGCACCGGTGTCGGTGACGGTGATGTTAGCGACGAGAACGACGGGGTCGTTGAAGACGATGGTGCCGCCCTCGGCGAAGATGTCGGCGCCGAGGTTGGTGACGCCTTCTGCGCCGGCGGGAACGAGCGGGGTGAAGGTGGCTTCATCGACTTCGGTGTGGAGGCTGAACAGTGCCGGGGTGCCGGCGATGCCATCGACGGTTCCGCCGCCACCGATTTCACCAAGGAATGAGGTGAAGCCGGAACCGGAGTTGACGATCAGGCGCTGGGCGAGTTCGCCGCCGCCCTGAAGGCTGTCGATGGTGGAGTTAAAGATGATGTTCATGCCGTAGTCGGTGTTCACGGTGGTCCCGGTGGAGAGCAGCGTGCGGATGACCACGTCGCGCTGGGTGGCGACCCCGTCCTGGGCGGCGAGGGTGACGGTGTCGGTTCCGTCGACACCGAAGGTGACGTTACCGGCGGCAGTGAACAGCAGCGGTGTTGCCAACGTGCTATCGATATTGTCGAAGGCGACGTGGGAGTTGAACGTGGTGTCGGTATCGCCGGCGGCGATGGTGACGTTGCGCTGGAAGGTCGTGAGTCCGACGGTGGCATCCTGGAGGATTCCGCTGCCGGTTTCGACGACATGCTCAAAGTCGTACATGCCGGCGCCGCCCATTTGAATGGCGGGCCCGACGCCGTCGCCGATGGGGGTCAGCGGCACGGCGCTGTCGCCAACTTCGTTCTGGAAGGTGAACAGGGCGGTGGCATCCTGAGCGATCAGATCGAGATCCTGCGCGCCGGTGACGCGTGAGGTAAACGTCATGTCGTTGTTGGCGTCGACGGCACTGTCGGTGAGCAATCTGACACGCATGGTCGGCTGGCCGCCATTGGTGGCGTCGAGGGTGACCAGATCGGTGGCCGCATCGCCCCACTGGACTGAGCCAGACGAGGTGAAGATAAGGATGGGCAAAGCGCTATTGGGATTATCGAAGGTGACGCTTTCGTTGAAGGTCGAGCCGAGGTCGCCGAACCCGACG
>NYZD01000179.1 GCA_002685935.1 Planctomycetaceae bacterium
GCCAAGTGGCCGGACTACCCGTACCCACACGGCCAGCAGCAGCTCAGGCAGTTGCGCGATCAGGTGGGCGCCCACAAACTGCTTTGGGGTACGGACAGTCCCTTTGGCATGAGCATGTGGTGCACCTATCGTCAGGCATTGGATTTCGTCCGCCGGCACTGCGATTTCCTGTCACAAGACGAGAAGGACCTGATCCTGGGCGGCAACGCGGCCAAGCTGTTCGACATCGAGTGAAATGATGGATGAGAGGAAGTCCTCACGAATCGCTCGAGCCGACCGCGGAGACAGCGCGGCTCAACCATACGTTAGGCGCTGGATCAAGCGTGATGACCAATGGTCCCAACGATGTTCCGGATTGATGACCGCCGGCGTGACGATCGATTGCGCGTGACGATAATCGCCGCGCACGGTTGCGCCGCGAGATGCCGAGACGATCCTAAAGGCCTTCGTCCTCACCCAGTTCTGCTTCGAGGCTGTCGAGTTCTGATTCGTAATTGGTCTCGTCGATTTCTTTTTTCGCTTCGGCGGCGAAGTCGACGGGTGACTCGGTATCGGTCTGGGTATCGGTCTGAGTGCTTGTGGTCTTGGGGGTTTCGGGTTCGCTATCGTCTGATCCGCAGCCGGTGGCGCAGGTCAGGGCTGCGGCGGTGATGGCGATGGTCAGCAGTTTCCACATGGTTGAACGCTCCGAATGCCGCGTTGCGAGCGGCGGGTGTGGGTTAAGTCAACGGTTGCCGCCGCGCTTGGTGAGGATTTTCATGAAGTGGGCCGCTTCGCGCTCCTGGAGTCGAATCACGCGCTGCACGACTTTGTCATTGCCTTGTTCGACGGCGATGTCGTGGATGCGCTGAAGCCGCGCGAGGCGGCGCTCATGGCGGATCGTCAGGCGCTCCGTCCGCTTGGCGAATGCTTCGTCGCGCTTGCCTCGGGTCTTGTCGGCGCGCTTGGCTTTGTTGTTGGTGTCGGGTTCGGCGTACTTCTTCGCTTCGGCCGGGATTTCGTAGCCCGTTTCCGTGGCGGTGGCTTTGATCGTCGATGGCTGCGTGGTGGGGTGCTTGGCCTTGGCTTTGGCCTTGGCCGCTTCCTTCGCCCTGGCTTTGGATTCGGATTTGTCCGCGGTCTCGGACTTTTCCTTGCGCTCGGTGCGTTCGTAATTGTATCCGCCTGATGAGGGTTGCGTGGTGGGCGCTTCTTCGGCGGCGGCGCGGGCGACGCGATCGGCGACGAGCACGATCGCCAACATCAGTACGGTGGTCAGTCCAATACGAATCATGGTGTGCCTCCCAGTTGCGGCTTCGACATCAAAGTTCGGAAACGGAGTCTTAGACGCATGATAGGGTGATCGGGTTCCCCGTGCCATTGATGCTGACGCATGATCAGCCGCGACGGGGCGGGTCAGGTGCACGTAACATGAAGCGAACACCTGATTTCAACGGGACCAACACATGAGCGTCAAGAGGATATGGGTACCGGTCATCGTGCTGAGCGGTCTCCTGCTGGTCGGCTGCGGCTGGTCGGGCACCTATGTGGCGCATTCATTGAGCAAACACCCGGTCGTGTTGGAGCTGAACAACGATGGCGGATACGGGTTGGAGCACATGTTCACCGATGATCCGGTTGAGGCGGGCCGTTGGTGGGTGGTGGAAGATGGAAAACATGGCGTGGTGATCCTGCTGCCGGATGATGAGGCGATCCCGGAACACTTCGCGCGCATCAGCAAGAAGCACTGGCCGCGTCTTGTATTGACTGAGACGTTTCGTGAAGCGCTGCCGGACGTCGATTCCGCGGGCGCGACGATCGGCAAGTGAGATTGTCGTTGCGAGGATGATGACGGACGCGGGACGGTAAGCGCGAGCGATGCGTTCGGGGCGGTCAACTCGACGCGCTGGTGTAGTGTCTTAGCGTGAAGCGCCAGAAGTAGCGGGCGAAGATAAACATCGCGACGGCCATGGCAACGACGATGAGGTAGAGACCGATGTTCGAGGCGCCCAGGTATTGTTGAAAATCGTTGCGGCCGATCATCACCTGCGCGGGGAACGTGGTCAGGAATGCGGCGGGGATGACGAACGTGAAGAAGAAGCGATTGAAGGTGGGGTGGGCGGTGAAGGGGAAGCGTCCGCCTTCGAGCAGTTGGTACAGCACGTGCGTGATGTTCTGCACTTTGACGAACCAGATGCTCAAAGCCCCCAGGGAAAACCAGAGGCTGTACAGCATCAGCAGGCCGGCGGCGAGGGCGATGACGCCGGTGAGGTAGGCGATCGCGTCGAACTTCAGTTGCCATCCGGCGTAGGCGATCAGGCCCAGGCCGAGCACGATGTTGGGAATGCCCCACGGCGAACAGTTGCGGGTGGACAACCAGAACTGCGAATCGATCGGCTTGAGCAGAACGAAGTCCAGCGTGCCTTCACGCACGTGCGTGACGATGCGGGAAAGGTTCTGCACCATGACGGTGTTGGCGAATCCACTGAGCAGGACGAAGTAACCGAGCACGACCATGGCTTCGGGCTCGGAATATCCGCCGAGCGTTTTCTGATGGATGAAGAACAGCTTCATGGCGAACACGGCGCCGACGAGGTTGCCCAGCGCGGTGATGATCGCGAGCGCGAGATTGGTGCGGTACTCCATCTCGGCCGCGAGGGAGGTCGACCAGAACAGACCCAGGATGCGCAGGTGTTTGATCATGCGCGGGTGGCTCGGCGGCGTAGATTCGACATGAGGTGGTGTGTGTGCGGCATGCGGGTCACGCGCCCATCGCGGAGTAATGTTTGAGGCCGAGGCGCCAGAGGATGCGCTGGAGGATGAACACGACGACGGTCCAGCCGAGCATGACGGCGAAGCCCTGTGCGAGGCTGAAGTGGACGAGGTCGCCGCCCATCATGACGCGCGACGGGAAGTAGATCAGGTAAGGGAACGGCGTGAACAGCACGATCTGTTGCAGCAGCTTGGGGAACTCCTCGAGCGGTGCGATCAACCCCGAAAGGTACAGGTAAGGCAGGTACCACAGCTGCTCGACGGAGTGGGCGCGCTCGGTCCAGAACGCGAGCAGGCCGAACGTGTATTGCACGGTGAAGCGCAGGGCGAACGTGCCGACGATCGCCAGCGCCGCCCAGCCGAGGTCCGACAGGCCCGGGCGCCAGCCGCGCATCTGCTCCCAATAGAGCACGAAGAACAGTCCGCCGAGCAGGCCGAGCACGGGGATGCGGGCGACGCGCTCGGACAGGTGCTGGGCGAGGTACCGGCACATCGGATCGATGGGCATGAGCAACTTGGATGACAGTCGGCCCTGCACGACGTCGCTTTCAAATTCCCACACGACCCAGACCAGCGTGAGTTGGCGGACGATGAAGGTGCAAAAGAAATAGCGCGCGTAGTCCTCGGGTTCCAGCGGTCGCCCGCCGGATTTGCCGGCCTCAATCCACACGCCGGCCAGGATCAGCGGCAGCGTGCCGGACAGCGCCCAGATGAACACCTCGGCCCGGTAGGTCAGGGCCAGAGCGTAATGCGCCACGAGCATCACACGGAATTTGCGGGCAAAGGTTCGCATGTGGGTTGCCGATCAGCCGGGCGGATCCAGCGGATCGCGCGGGGTGTGATCGTAGCATAGGCATTGAAACCGGTGGCGTCACCGGGCGAGGGATGCACGAGGCGGGTCGGTGATGGCTTCGCAACTCACGGCCAGATGGTCACGACCTGTCAGCGACGACGGCGCATGCCGCCGATGCCCATGAGGCTGAGGATGCCGGCGACACAGGCGGCGGGCGCGGGGATGGCGGCGGCGTGATGATGCGTCGTGGTGACGGCGGGGGACCAGTTGGCGCCGACGACGGCGAGGTCGCCGATGTCGACGGTGCCGTCGGGGGCGGCCGGCGGGCAATGTCCGCGTTGAAGGGCAATGTGCCCGCGGTACCCCATTGCGCGCCGACGACGGCGAGATCACCAATGTCCACAAAGCCGTCGCAGTTGATATCGCCGAGGATCATGCCGGTGAGCACGCGCAGGGCGTCAAGGTTGCCGGCCACGGGCACGTCGAGTGAATCAACCGTGAACGTGTTCGAGCCAATGCTGAAGATCAGATCGTCATTGGGGCTGCCCAGGCCGCGCGCGCCGGGGTCGGCGCCGGTGGGGTAGGGCCCGAGCGTGTCGGCCAGACCGAAGTACGAATCGGAGTTTCCGGTGGTCAGCGTTGCGTTGAGGTTGTTGGTGGAAGTAATCACGCCGAGGACCGGCCCGGCGAAGGTGACCGACCCGGTGCCCACCGAAGCCGTCGGCGAAGCCGGATCAAACTGGAGATAGAAGCTGTGCACCGGTGTGCCGGCGGCGATGGATCCAAAGTTCAATGGCTGCGCGGTGTCGAACGGCACGGCGAGCTGTTCCCGGAATACAAAGATCGTGCTGTCGGACGGCGGCGGGTAGGGTGACGTTTCAGGCGCAACGGTGCCGGACGTGCTGATGATGCCCGCGTGGGCGGGGCCGGTCACGACGACGGTCACGCACATCAGCGCAAGGGCACTGACGAAAACGCGCCTATGTGATTGGTGCATCGTGGGATTCTTCGTTTTCCTCAAATCTCTGCCCCCATTATAGCCGCGCGGGGAAGAATCGGCCGATCAAGTGACGCGCCACGCACGTCAGGAAGCGCGTCTTCTGGTCCGCACCATCGTGTCCGCGGATCGTTACCGATCGTGTCCCGCGGCCACTTCTTCGGGGTAAGGCGAATCTTCGGTCACGATCCCGGTCGAGAACACGCGGGCGATGACGTCCTCGATGGGCGGATCGGTGATCGTCAGATCGGTGATGGGCAGTTCTTCCATCACGCGCTGCACCGTGGGCTTGAGCACGTCACGCTGGACCAACAGCTTGGCGATCTGCTGGTCGACCGACACGACCTCGCCGTATTGGGCGATCACGTCCCGGTCGGTGGGTTCTTCCAGGTCGAGCATCAATTCCCGGTAGGGCGCGAAGCGTTCGATCACGCCGGTGAGGGAGCCGTCGTGGATCATCTCGCCGTGGTGGATCATCATCACGCGCGGACACAGGGCGGTGATGTCGGCCATGTAGTGACTGGTCAGCAGGATCGTCGCGCCGTGGGTCTGGTTGTAATCGCGCAGGAATCGGCGGACGGCGGTCTGGGCGTTGACGTCGAGGCCGAGCGTCGGCTCGTCGAGGAACAACACGTCGGGCTGATGCAGAAGCGCCGCGAGCAGTTCGGTTTTCATGCGCTCGCCGAGCGAAAGTTTGCGCACCGGCTGATAGAGCAGGTCGGACAGTTCGAGCATCTCGACCAGTTCATCGACCCGCTGCTTGAACACGTCATCAGCAATCTCATACACCGCGGCGTTGACGCGCAGGGCGTCCATGGCGGGCAGGTCCCACAGCAGTTGCTGTTTATTGCCCATGACGAGGGTGATGCGTTTGAGAAAGGCGGCATCGCGGCGGAAGGGGACGTGCTCGGTGACGGTCGCCTTGCCGCCGGTCGGGTGGATCAGACCGGTCAACATCTTGAGGGTGGTGGTCTTGCCCGCGCCGTTGGGCCCGAGGAAGCCGACGATCTCGCCTGGCTCGATGGTGAACGACACGGCCTTGACCGCTTCGACGATGCGATGCTTGCGTTTGAACGTGTGCTTAAGCGTGCCCCAGACGCCGGGCTGCTTGACGGCGACGCGGAAGTGCTTGGTCAGGTTCTCGGCTTCGATGATGGGCATGGGGGCATTGTAGGGCCCAAGGCCAGTGGGGGAAGTGAGGCGGGGGTTTGAGCTGAATCCGGAATCCGGTCGTCGCGCCACGGGGCGCAAGAGGTGCACTGACGAACGGCGGCCACAGGCACGACGTAGAATGATGCGGGGTGAATGCCATGCGCTATTGTATCTTGGTCGTGGTGCTGATCGCTCACCGCGTGGTCCGATCGGGTCAACGTTGCTTGGGTGCGATAGGGGCTGATCATGCCGAAAGAAGCCGAGATTGAAGGTCGTCGAAGCCTGGCGCGGTGGGTGGGCTGGTCGATGCTCGCGCTGGTGGTCGTGGTGGCGCTTTACGTGTTGAGCATTGGGCCGGCGGTGTGGTGTTACATCACGTTCGATCTCTACGACAGCCTGATTGGCGCGTCGATTGAGGCGTTCTACTGGCCGCTTGAGCAGATGGGCTATCGGTCGGAGACGTTCTCGCAGTTCCTGGATTGGTACGCTGAGTTGTGGCGCCCGGATTAGCCACGGTGGGCGCACGCGATCGGGCGCTGTTCCGAGGCGTCGCACGGTTGGATTGCGTGTCGATGCGTACACAACACAGGAAAAAAGCCCCGGCTGCGCAACCGAGGCCTCGATGTGCCTCCTGGCAATAGACGGCGGTCAATCCGCGCTGGTTCGGCCCCTGAACGTGCCGGCCGCGCGTGGACCCATATGAGTGTATGGGGGCCTGATGGGGCCCAATCTGGTCCGGCGGTCGGCGTGTCGGTTTTGCGCCTCTGCAAGAGGAGCTCAATCAACCGGCGAGAAGCGAATCACCGTTTGCCGTGGCTCTGGATGTCAAACGATCGAACGAAGCCGCAGTAGGGAGCGGCGCTGCTGAAATGAGGCACTACGCTTAATGTTATGCCTGTAAGATCGCCATTGCAAAAGTTTCTGCGATCTTGAGCGTGAATTCTCAGGTCAGAATACCGCATGTAGAGGTAAAGAATCGTGCGTGGTCCTGATCCACATGAGCGCCGGCTGGCGATGCGCCGGGATTTGCACGGAATCCATACACCGGTTGGCCGGTTGCACTGACGCGGCGCCGCGATGTGCGCGAAAGTGCGCAGCCTCGCGCCTTTTGCGAAAGAAAATACAACCTGACAAACCCCCAGCTTGTGCTATCGCCACGTTCAGGCATCCCGCGGTGCAATGTGCGATCGTCGGCGCCATGGGCGTCACGCTCGACGTCGAGGACTACAACGACATTCGCGATGTGCTGGCGTCGGGCGGGCCGCCCAACCGATCGGCTGCGCGCCGGGGCTCCAATTCACTCGACATGTCATGATGCGCCGATCTGCACCGGCGCAGTCTGCCGACCGGATGCCCGAACCGGCACAAGACTGTACGGTCATCTGCGCCGCGCACAACGGATACCGATGAAATTTGTACCGAAATTCTGATCCGCCGCGAGCGCATAAAAAAAGCCCCGGTATTGCGCCGGGGCTTTTGAACAAATCTCCGGGCATGTGCGGTGATCGTCGCGCCGGCTTCGCCCCCTGATCAACTGAACCGCTCAAGGATCCATAACGTGCTGTCGGTCGGGCTTAGTAGAGCCCAAGCTGGTCCGGCGGTCAGTGCCCCCGTAGCCCCCGGGGCGCCCACCGGAAAAGATCTTATCGGCCGGTGTCGGGCGAATCATCGCCTGCCTCGGGTCGGGTTGTCTGTCGATTCGGACGGTCACTCCATAAGAACCGCAAATGTGGCGGCTCTTTTAACTGGACATACATATTCTATATCGGCCCGGCGGCACGTGCAATGTACTTTTCGGCATTCGGCGAGAAATTTTCCTGAATCGAGCAGGGGGGGATTCGCCAGCCGCTCCACGATCGTCGGTCCGCGATCCAACCGGTGGTTTGCTGTCGCGCACCACCACCTGCAGCCCGGTTCAAACGGCCCCTCGACGACAGGTTTGTGCGCACAGGCGCGGCACGTTTTCGTGCGCAGTTCATTTTTCTGAAGAAAAAATTCATCTCTTTGATCCACCGGCACTTGTGTCAATCACAAGTCGTTTCGGCGACAGGTTTGTGCGCACCAGAGTGACGCTTCGGCCAAGGGTAGAGATGCAATGAAAACTGCGAGGCCAGCGACCCATGACCACCGCCGCACTGAATGCCGATCGTTCCGATCACGACGCGACCGCCGCGGACGCGGTCACCGATGAACTGCTGAACGTCCTGGTGCGCGATCACGATGCGACCAGCCGCCCGACGTTCGAGCGGTTGTGGGACTACTACCGCAACGAGCTGGACTTTGGCCAGAGCGTTGCGCATCGGCCTTACACCACCGCCCAGGAGCAGGGGCTGCCGCACCGGCTGACGCGCCGGCCGGGCGAGGCGGTGGGCATGATGGACGTTGGCGGCGGACGGCGCGAGGTCGTGATCGAAAACGACATCGCCTGGCGCATTCACACGCTGGTCGACTTCATGTTCGGCAAGGGGGTGACGGTCGAGTCGCTGGCCGACGATCGCGACACGGCGGGGCTGATCGAGCGCGCCATCGGTGCGGTGTTCGATGCCAATGGAGGCGTGCGGTTCTTCGCCGACATGGCGCTGCTGGGCAGTGTGTATGGGTTTGTGGATGTGCTGTTGCGCGTGGATCAGTTGCACGTGCAGCCGACGGTGACGACGAGCGATTCAGGATTCGGGGATCGATCCGCGGCCAGGGCCCCGTCTAATACCCCTGACGCCGAGCGCGTGATCCGCGCAGCGGACCGGTTCGTACTGGAGACGGTCGAGGCTCCCCGGGCGATCCCCGTCCTGAATCCCGCCGATTACCGTCGGCTTGAAGCGTATGTGCTGAACTACACGCAGCAGCTCAATCGCGTGGCGCGCGATTCATTCCTGTCGCGCCTGGTCGATGGGTCGGGTCAGCCGCGCGGCCGGTTGGCCACGTGTGACGTGACCGAAGTGTGGACGGACCGCGCGATTCGTGTGCAGCGCGACGGGCAGTGGGCGGTAGATGTGCCGAATGTGCTTGGGCGCCTGCCTGTGGTGCACATTCAGAATCTGCCGCAGCCGTTCTTTTATGAGGGGTTGAGCGAAGTCGAGCCGCTGATGCCGTTGCAGGATGAATTGAACACGCGTCTGTCGGATCGCGCGAATCGCGTGACGTTTCAGTCGTTCAAGATGTATTTGGGCAAGGGGATCGAGGACTTCCTCGAGCGCCCGGTCGGGCCGGGCCAGATGTGGACGACGGACAATCTGGAAGCGTCGATCGCTGAGTTCGGCGGCGACGGCGACAACCCCTCGGAAACCGCGCACATCAATGAGATCCGCGAGGCGCTGGATAAGACGTCAACCGTGACGCCCGTCGCGGCGGGCTTGCTGCGGGGCAAGGTGGGCAATCTGACGTCCGAGGCGGCGCTGCGCGTCGTGCTGATGGGCCTGTTGGCGCGCACGGAAAAGAAACGACTGACCTATGGCCGCGGCCTGGAGCAGGTCTGCGAACTGATTCTGCACGCACTGGATGTGACCGGTGTGTTGCCGACGCGCCCGGCGGATCGGCGTGTGCGTCTGCATTGGCCCAGCCCGCTGCCGGAGAACCAGTCGCAGCGGCTGCGTGATGCACAAATGAAACTGGAAGTGGGCGTGCCCCGCCGGCGGGTGCTGGCGGAACTGGGTTACGCGCACCAGGACACCGATTAAAGCATTCGACCACGTCGGCCGTTGCCGGCGCATGACTTTTGGAATTCGGAGTAACACATGAGCGTAGAACCCATGGTTCAAGACGAACCCGAGGCGGCTGAGGCCGACGTGATGTTGCGGGATGACGTGGCCCCGGCGGAATCCGGCGAATCCGGGCAACCGGGGGCCGACAGTGCGAAGTTGGTGCCGGTCACTGAATCGATCCGGTACCGCAGGCGAGCCCAGGCGGCTGAAGCGAAGCTTGGAGAACTGCAGGGGCAGTTCGATCGGATTCAACAGGATCTTCACGACACGCGCAGTGCGCTGGACGCCGTGGAACGTCGGCGGGCGATTGACGAGTTGTTGATCGCCGCGGACACGATCGATCTGGAAACGGCGCGGCTGCTGACCGAAGCGGCGGTGAGTGAGATGGACGAACCGGACGTCGGCGCGGCCGTGGAAGAGTTACACGACCGCAAGCCGTTCCTGTTTCGTCAGCGGTCGCATGGCGGCGGGTCGATGTCGCCCAAGCCGCGTCCGGGTGACAACGGGCAACTGGGAGACGCGGCCGAACATGCCGCGGTCAGCGGCGACCGGCGCGACCTGCTGCGATACCTGCATCTGCGGCGCGGCGTGAAGTGAACATCGGCAAGTAACCAACACCACCAACACGGAGCAATTCAAAATGGCATTCACAGGCAAGGCAACCTATTCCGCGGGCGCGACGCTGCCGGAGATCGCCGAGGACGTCTCGGATCTGATCGGCATCGTCAGCCCGTTCGAAACACCGCTGCTGGACCACCTGGGCGATCCGCGCCGCGTGGCGACCAGCACGGTGCACGAGTGGTTGGAAGACCAACTGCCGCCCAACAGCGACACGATCGATGCGGGTCACACGTTCACCGATGCGGATGTGGACACTGATTTTCCGACGGACAATCTGGATCGGTTCCGCATCGGCGATCAGGTGCAGGCCGACGGCTCACGCGAAGTGATGATCGTCGTGGGCATCGCCACCAGCGCCGGCGATCTGCAGGTGCAGCGCGGCTACGGCGGGACGACGGCCGAGGACCTGACGCCGGGCCAGGTGTTGCGTATCCTCGGCAACGCCGCGGTCGAGGGTGATGACAGTCCGGCGGCGCGATTCACCAATCGATCCCGCGTGACCAACTACACGCAGATCTTCACCGCCGCGGTGGAAGTCTCGGGGACCGAGGCGGCGGTCAGTCAGATCGGCGTCGCCGACGAGCTGGACTATCAGAAGACCGAGCGCCTGCGCGAGCTGGTGCGCGATCTGGAAAACAGCGTCATCAACGGCGTGGCCCGCACGACGGCGCCCGAAGGATCGGGCGGTGTGCGACGCACGATGAACGGGATCATTGGATACGTCAATACCAATGTGTTCACGCCGGGCGCCGGCGGCATCCCCGCGGGCGACGGCGCGGGTAGCGATGAACTGAACGAAGCGGTGCTGAACGCGGCGCTGCGGCTGGTGTGGGACGAGTCCTCGGGCAACATCGACACGATCGTGGTCAACGGCCTCCAGAAGCGCCGGATCAACAACTTCATCACCAGTGCCCGGCAGTTCACGCCGCGCACGGATCGGTTCAAGGACCTGCTGAGTGTGTATGAGTCGGACTTCGGCGTGTGCCGCGTGGTGCTCAGCCGCTGGGTGCCGGCCGACACGGTGCTGCTGCTGGACAGCTCGCGCATTGACGTGTTGCCGCTGGCCGGCCGCAGCTTCCACTACAAGCCGCTGGCGTCGACGGGCGACCGCGATGTCGGCCAACTCATCGGCGAATACGCGCTGGAGCTGCGCAACGAAAACGCGCACGGCCTGGTGCGCGGTCTGGCTGTGAGTTGATCGTGAATTCACCGGGCCTTCCGGGGTCCTCGGTCTCGGCGGGTTGATGCCCGTCGGGACCTTTCCAAGGAACATCGCTCCGTGCACCGTCACCGGGGCTGGCACGACATTGCAGAGGAACCAGACATGACTGCTTTCATCAACGACGCCGACCTGCTGATTGTGGAGCCACGTGTATTCGAGGACCTGCCGTTCGCCGCACAGCAGACATTGCGAGTGGACGACGCGGCGCTGGCCGGCGTGACGATCACGAGTGTCGCCGGCGGGTTCAACACGTTGGTGATCGGCGATGTGATCGTCCTGCGCACGACCGAAGCCGACGCGGCGACGTTCGCGATCGCCGGCATCACCGACGACAACACGTTGACGGTGGAGAATGAACCAACGCATCTGACCGCGTCCGTCGGGCTGACGATGATCGCCCGCACGTTCACGCCGCAAATCAACATCGTTCACGCCCAGATCATGCGGGCGATGGGCATCGATATCGACGACCCGGACGAAGAGCTGGATGAAGCGTCCATCGTGTCGGTCAGCGTCATGCAGCAGATCGAGACGCTGGGCACGCTGGCACAGGTCTACGCCGCGGCGGTCGCACCGGTTGGGGACAACGAGACCATCATGCAGAAAGCTGATGCGTATGCGCGGCAGTTCACGGCGGCGATGCGCGGCGCGCGGGTGTTGATTGATATCGATGGCGATGGCCAGGCCGATGTGTGGCGCACGGCCGGTCAGGGCCGGCTGGTGCGGGTCTAGACACATGATCCCGCGAAAGTGGGCGTTGGGAGTCAGCACGATGAGTTCATTAAACGGTAACGATTTGTTCGGATCCGGACCGCACACAATTGAAGTCGGCGGCCGATCACTGCGACACGCTTCGCACCAGCAGCCCGGCGCCGACGGACAGCGGGTCACCGCGCTGGGACGCACGCCGCGCGAGATCGAACAGTCCGGCACCTTATTGGCGGACGGCCCCGATGGGCTGACGGCTCAGCTTGACGCGATCGAGGAAGCGCTCGGCGATCCACCCGCGGCGTTGATCGATCAGCACGGCCGCCAGTGGGACCACGTGATCATGATGCGCTTCAGTCCGAAACACGTGCGCCGCATCGGTCTGCGTCTCGGGGTGGATTACCGCGTGACCTACGAACAGGTGAACGCATGACATCGGCGACACAAGACATTTTCGATCAGGTGTTGCTGCGGGCGGCGGTCGCAGCGCTCGATGATGACGGCTCGGCGATGGCGCTGCTGTCGTGGGTGGCGCCGGATCAGGGCGATCGGCTCGTGCAGGTGTACGTGAATGACGTGCTTGCCGATGTGAGCGTCGATGCATCACAGCGGGAGATGTGGCTGCATCTGGATCGCGCCCGCCCGGTGCGGGTTGAACTGCTTGCGGTGGACCCACAAGCGGCACTAAACGATCACGCGACAGATCTGCATGGGTGGTCACCGCGATTTACACAACGGGCGGCGCTGGCGATTACGCGAGATGAGACGTTGCCGGTTGAATCCGTGGCGATCGTGTCGGTGGACGATGCGGAGGATTTCGGGCATCGGCTGTGGCGGGATACCGACTACCGCAGCGGCTTCGGCGCGCTGTTTGGTATTGGTGAATTCGCACGCGATGGCGCGACGGGGCCGGGTCTGGGGCGGGGCGAGTTCGGCGTCGGACAGTTCGGCGCCGACGGATGCGCCTGGCGCTGGCAGCGCGGTGATCTGTCGCCGGGCGCGCACACGATTGATCTGCGCATGGAGAGCCCGGAGGGACGAGAAGTGGGGCGGTTGGACGCGCCGCTCGACGTATACATCGACGCGTTGCCGTCGCCGGCGAAGGGCGTGCAACTCGACGATGTCGCCACATTGAGCTGGCAGACCTGAGAAGCACTGAGCGAGCAAGACAACACGTTGAACAGTGGAGCACACCAATGAGCGAACGATACCCCAACGACACCGCCCTACTGGCGTTGACTGAAGACGCTGCGACCGGTGTCGAGTACATTCCGACCGGTACGACGCCGTATTACCTGGAGTTTCGAAAGCTACTGCAGCGGACGCTGCTGGCGGCCGAGCGCGCGAATGATCTGCGCGCTTACGAAGACGGCGACTTGTCGATCGGCGTGCGGCCGGGGCGCTGCGTGATCGGCAACAGCGTGATCGGTTACGCCGGCAGCACGCTGCAGTCGGTGACCAACAACACCACGACTTATGTGTACATCGACGCGGGCGGCACACTGCAGCTGTCGACCAGCGCGATGCCGACCGACCGCACGGCGTTCATTCCCATCGCCGAAGTGGTTGCCGCGGCGGGCGTGATCACATCGATCGTCGATCGGCGGGGCGAAGCGTTCCTGGCCGTGCCGGACAACGCGCACCTGAACTTGCCGACCGTCGTGCACGGTGTCGTGCATGCGGTTGGCGTGTTTGAAGGCGATCTGACCGCCTCGCAAACCGATCAACTGATCGGCGTCGTCCCCATCGACGGTCAGGTCGTGGGCATCATTCTCTCGGTCGGCGCGAACATCGATTCGGATACGGACGCCGACAGTCTCACCGCCACCGCCAAGGTCAACGGCACGGCACTGGCCACGGTGGATCCGAAGATCACCGATCTGGACGGTACGGGATTCCGTTCAACCGCGCAGGGCGATGGCACCGCCGCGACGCTGAAGACCGACGGCACCGAACTGGTGACCAAAGGCGACGTGCTGACGGTTGATCTGACACGAACGGTGATCGGCACGGTGACCGGTGAGTTCCGTCACGTCGTGGTGCTGATCGTGGTCGAGCCATCACAACAGCAGTGATCGAAGCGCAAGGACGGTGACACGATGGCGATTCTCACACACATTGACTTTGAGGTGGACAACTTCGGTGAACTGCCCGCCGGTCCGCAGACCCAGAGCACGCCCGAGTGGGCAACGCTGAGCGCGGACGCCTGGGCCTGGCTGACGGTCAATCAATGGTCCGAACTTCCAACGGGATAACCCAATCATGGCAACGCTGACGAACTACAAGGGCCTCCAGGTTCCCGACACCACACCGGGCGCGGGCGGCGACGCAATCAAGGACAACTTCACCGCGCTCGCCGATCGCATCGGGCCGGTCGATTACACGGCCACCGCGCCGCCCGGCGCTGGGGATGACGACACGCAGGGATTCGAGATCGGCTCGCGCTGGATCGACGTGACCGGCGACGAGGAATACGTCTGCGTTGACAACACGACCGCCTCCGCGGTGTGGCGCAAGACGTCAGCCCATGTCACCGGCGACCTGGTTGATTTCACGACGGCGGTGTCGGGCCACGCCAGTGTCTCGGCGAACACCAGCGCTCGGCACACGCAGAACACCGATACCGGCACGAGCGCCACGGGATTTGAGGTCGATACCGGGCAGAACGACCGCACGAAGCTGACCGCCATCGGTCTGGAACGCATCGGCACGGCGGCAAACCTGAGTCTGATCGTCAAACCCAAAGGCACCGGCGCCTTCCAGATCGATGACAACGGCAATACACGCGGCGCCAACGCGGTCGATCTGCAGGCCAGTCGCACGAATGACGCGAATGTGGCGTCGGGCGCCAGTTCGGTGGTGATGGGCAATGACAATCGGTCCACCGGCATCGCGGACGTGGCGATCGGATCTGCCAACACGGTCGAAGGAATCGTCGCCGGGTTTGCCGCCGGCGTCGGCAATCAGGTGGACGGTTTCAGCGGCATTGCTTTGGGGTCAGTGAATGAGGCGAACGCGACCATTTCTCTGGTGTCCGGACAGGAAGCGGTCGCCGAAGTGTTCGGACAGATGGCTCGCGCGGCCGGCAAGTTCTCAGCGGTCGGTGATGCGCAGATCAGCACGTACGTGCTCCGTCGAAGGACCACCGACGCCACGGCCAACGTGGAACTCACCGCGGACAAAGGCGCGCCCGGCGCCGAAAATCGTCTGGCCGTGCCCTCGGACCGGATGTTGGAATGCAACATCACGGTGATCGCGCACGAGGAAGGCGGCGCCGACGCCGCGTGCTGGCGACGGCTCATCATCCTGCACAACGACGGCGGCACGACCAGTCAGATCGGCTCGACCGATACCATCGGCATCGATGCCAACACGCCGGGGTGGGGTTTCAACCTCTTCGTCGATGACACCAACGACGTGCTTCAGATCCGCGTGACCGGCCAGGCCGCCAAGACGATTCGCTGGCTGGGCCGAATCGAAACCGTCGAACTCGGATTCTGATCGGTCCACGCGCGGCGCGTTCGGCGCTGCGTCAGGAGAACCCACGTGAGCGTCACGTTGAGCCAGACTACATCCGCTGCGTTCCCCGATCGGCCGGATACCGGCGGGCACGGGTTGCGGGTTGAACTATCAGCCGGACTGTCCGGGCAATATCTGTCCTGGGACTGCGGCGCCGAGCAATCGATCTATCACGTGCGCGTGATGCTCAATCCGTCGGATGCGGCCGGAGGCGCACTCACGATCATCAACGGACGCAGCGCGACCGGCGATCAGATGTTCGCTCTGCGATTTGATGCTGACGCAAGGCAAGTGACCTGCGTGCTGGCCACGTCGGATCAGATCACCGCCGATCTGCCGCCGACGCTCGACTGGCACTGCGTGGAGATCGCGATCGATACGGCGCGCGATGCCGCGACCATGTGGATCAACGGCATTGAGGCCGCGTCAATCAGCGCGTCATTGTCCGGTCTGGCGGCGCGCGAGTTTCGCATCGGTGGCATGGACGGCGATCCGGCACTGACCGGCTCGGTATTCTGCGATGAATGGATCGTCGCCACGCACTACGTCGGCCCGGTGTTCGCGCCGGCCACGCCGGATCACGCCGGTGACCCACGCCGATGGCTCGTGCTTTACAACACTAACAACCCGGATTCCATTGCGTGGGCCGACCAGTATCGCCAGCGGCGGGGCGTGCCGTACGCGAATCTCGTGGCGGTCGCCTATGGCTCTGATGAGGACATGTCAATCCCGGAGTTGCTCAGTCTCCGCGCCGACGTGGCGGACTATCTGGCGCGTCACACGATCAGCGAAACGATGCGCGGGATCATGATCGGCTATGGCGTGCCGGGCTCGGTGCGTTTCGGGCCGCCGATCAACGCGATCGTCCTCGGTGTCGCCTCGTACTTATCCGACTTGACCAACGATCTGTCCGGCCTGGCCAATCCGCATTTCCTGACGGGCGTGGTGGACGTGAGCGATCTGCCGCCGCGCGCCTCGCTAGGCAGCGGCAGCGCCTATCTCGTTGCGGAAATGAACGCACCGACGCGCGCGCTTGCCGATGCACTATCCGATCGCGCTGACCAACTGCGGACCATCGGACCGGATGGTCACGCGCGCTCCGCACTCGATCCCGCGATCGATCAGTTCACCGCGTCACAGACCACCGGCACATGGCTGGAGAATCTGGCGTTCATCGATACGCCGGCGTTCAAGCGTGTGCGGTTGCCGTCGCGCACCGACTGGGATCCACTGGCTGAGGGGCACGGCCACGCGATTGAGCTGTCAGACGAGCGCTTGGGCGCGATGGTCAACACCGGCCAGCGCGCCGCGCTGTTGGTTGCCGGCGCGGGTCTGACCGCCGACGAAGTGCGCAGCGGGGATCAGCTTGTCCGCCGAGCGCTGGATCATGGCTATGCGTTTGCATTCGGGACGATCGCCACGGTGTCCCCCGGCGCCATGGTGAACCCGGCAGCAATGCTCGCGGCGCTGCGGGCGGGCTGGACCTGGGCCGAAGCGGTGGCGGTGTCTGTGCCCGCGATCCATGACGACTGGCGCGCCATCGGTGATCCGCTGGCGACGTTGCCGCTGCCCGAAGCGGGATGGGATGTGTGTGGACCGTTCGAATCCTGGGCGCAGGTCGATCTGGAATATCCGAGCATCACGTTGCCGGCCGGACCGTCAAATATATCATTGGATGGTGCGGATCAACCGCCGGATGACCGCGACTCAATCTACATCGTGCGACAACTCGACGACTTGGGCCGCCCCGAGGCCGGCTTGACGCACACGCGCCGTCATCGTGTCGGCACATCGCTCTTCATTCCGCCCGTGCCCTCGGTGTATCCCGCTGTGTCAGGTTGGTCGGCCAAGCAGGTGGACGACCAATGGCGCATCACCGCCGTCTGGCCGGCCCGATTCGCATCGATGCACGTGCAGCGCGTGGAATTGATCGAACAGCAATCGGGGCAAGCCGAACAAATCGTGGACGCCATCACCGTGGACGCGCGAGGCTGGCAACTGACGTTCATGCGCCCGCCCGCCGGTGACACGGTGCGCTACCGAATTCGAGCGATCAGCGCCGACGGTGTCGAAGTGGACGGACCGTGGTCGGCTTGGCTCAAGCTGATTGCAGACGAAGCGCGATCCCTCGTTGTGATCTGAACACCGCGTCCCGCCCGTCGGGTCGCACGATACAGGAGTCTTCACGTTGACCGTTACCTCGACCGCCTCGTTGGCGCCCGCGACGACCACCCGGAGCGAACCGATCCTCGCAATCGGACCGATCGTCCTCGTGGAGGATCAGCCGGAGCCGCAACTGTGGGTCACCCGATGGCAACAGGTCGGCCGTCTCGATCGTCGCCGCGCGACGATCGCCGTGGCCCGCACCGCGGCATCGATCGAACTGTCCCAGCGCGCCGCAGCGGACCACTGGCGCGGGCGGGCCGTGACGATTCTGCAGCCGCTGCTGTTGGCCGGCGGCGACGCCGGCACCGTACCCGTGGTGAACGGGCGCCTCGCGGCCGTCGAGATAGCGGCCGACGCCGGTAGCGACGAATTGTCGTTCGATGTGATTGATGAATTCGACGCGCTGTTGGATCAACCGGTTAATTCCGAGACGTTCGATACGCCACCCGCCGATGCAACCGCGGACGAGATCCTTGCCATCCGTGCGGGACAATGGTCGTTGTCGCAGTCGATTCGTCGTATCAATGAACTGACCGCACTCAACCTGTCGGCATCACTGTTGGCGCCGGCCGCCGCGCGACGCACCGTGTCGCAACGAATGTTCAATGGTGCGTCGATCAGATTGGTACTCGAGCGTGTATTGACCGCACATGATCTGTACCTGCAGAGAGCATTACGGTGGGACGGCCGCGGCGTCCGTGAGTCGCGCCATGTGCGCGCGGCGCACGACATGCGACCTGTGCAATTGGGACTGGGTGATCTGGCGGATGCCAACAGCACGATCAACGCCGTGCAATCGATGCTGCGCGCCGGTCGGCCGGCGAAGCTGATTGCCGAGGCCGACGGCCAGGTCGTCGAGTCCACCTTCACGCTCGTTGGTGGCTGGGATCCAGCGCTCGAGTCCCTGCCCGACAGCGAATACGCACGATCCACGAGCACGGATTTCGATGCCGTCGCCCCCGTGTTCCGCCTGTGGACCCTAAATGAAGACGGCGCGTGGAGCGATCCGCCGTTCAGTCGAGGTCCGGCGTTCGATCTGACCGCGCTGTTTGATGATGGCCGAGCAGTAGATGCCCAACCGCTCGTCTTTCGTGACGCACTGACGCAGACCGATCCGGGCGTGAGTGTCGGCATCGTGGTCGACATCAGCACGGACAGCGGATCGAGCTGGACTCGCTATCCGGGACAGGTGGTCGTGTTGGATGATCGGGCGGCCGTCTATCTGGATGATGACGCATTGCCCGCCGGCTTCATCACCGCCGGCAAAGCCGATGCCGCACGCGTTCGCGTCACGGCGTCGCTGCGCAGTCCATTGCCGCTGACCGGGACCCGCTGGCGCGGCAATCCGTTCGCCGGATCGTTCCAGACGCATCGGTTTCGACTCGGCCGACAGTTTCAGCATCAGCGTCTTTCATCCAACAGCAAGTATTTCAACGATGTCCGATCGGCGCAGCGCGAAGCGGACGAGGCCGACGATCGCCCCGCGATGGCGCAATGGCTGATGGATCAGGCGGAGCGACTTCCCCGGGAAGCCGGTGAGCTGAAGCTGCGCACCGCTGACCTGCAGATCGCCCTGCGCCCGGGTGACCGGCTGACCGAGGTCGCGGGTCGCCAGATCGCCGGCGATCTGAACGATCCCGCCGCGCCCGGCCCGGCCGTGCATCTATGCGACATCGAACACGACTTGAACCGGCACACGAGTCAACTGGCCTGGCGGGTGAGCGGATGATCGGACAAGCAGACATGCTTGACGCGATGGTGCAGTTCGGCGTCGCCGGCCTGATGGGCGTGCTGTGGGTGTGGGAACGCGCCCATTCCAGGCAACGCGAGCGCCAGCTCACCGAAGCGCACCATCGCATCGTCAATCAGAACGAAGCGCTCACCACTTTAATCAAACTGGCTCGGCAGAACACGCGCGCGGTGGTCGGATTTGAACGCACCCAGCGCCGGGTCTGCGACATTCTTCAGGAGATTCGTCATGAATTGGCACGTGACCCACGGTCGGATTAGTCGACGGCGTATCAGTCGGAGGCCGCGCCGACGCGCATTGGCGGCATCGGGCGTTCTGTTCCCCGTATTGCTGTTGTGCGCGTGTGCATCGCCGCCTTCGGTTGTGCCCTTGCTTCGGGTCAGCGCGTCCGCCGTCGACGCGGAGCGCGCACGACTCGCGACCGACCTGACTCGACTAGCGCAATCGTACGACCAGCGGCGCCAATTGCTCAAAAGCGGATTCGAGGCCGATGTCAACGCGCGACCCTCAATGGATGCCGAGTGGGTCACGCGCGGCGTGACGGCCTATGTGGCTGCACGTGAGCTGGTGCTGCGTGACGAGCTGGCCGCGGCGGGCAACCTGCAAACCAGACAAGCGAATCTCGGCCACGTCAGCGAAGCCCTGCGGCGGGCCGTCGCCCTGATCGAACAACAGGATCATCTGCTGAAGCGCGTGCCGGATCTGCGCCGCTGGCTGAATGATGCCGCCGCGCAAGGAGATCTCCCATGAGTCCGACCCGCCCTTCAATGGCCGCAACCGCACTGCGAGACCTGGTCGACCAGCGGCTTGATGTGCGCTGGGACCGGTTCGAAGCCGACCATCCGAATCTCGCCGCCGCCATCGAGCGCGTAACCCTCATCGATGCAACCGTCGAGCGGTTGGCTGATGACCCGGCCTACCGCGCAGCGATGGAAGCCGCCGGTCACGACGAGAGGGTGCTCGCCGCTGCGGCGAAGCTGGGCGAAGTGATCGATCGCTGGGTGGACCGCGCCCTGCTCATGTTGTGAACTGGCGTGACGAATCGGTCGTACGGCTCTTGAACCCAAGCCCCGCCCGCCTTACGCTGATAATCGTGAAACACCGCGCGACATTCCTGGTGCTGATCATCTCACTGTCGGTGAGCGGCGGATGTGATATGGCGCAGCCCAAGGGCGGCGCGCAGCTCATGTCCGCCGACGTCGGCGCGACCGAATGGCCCTTCGCCCCCGCCGCCATGCGCATTCACCCGTTCACGCAGATCACCGTGGACGCCGAGACCGGCTCGCCCATGCTCGATGCCCACATCGAACTGCTGGATCAGGCCGGCGATGTGACCAAGGGCATCGGCACGCTACGATTCGAACTGGTCTCAGTCAGTGATCGCGCCTCGGCGTCGGCGGTGAATGACCGGCGCATCGAGATGTGGGACGTGGCCCTCGAGACCCTCGATGACAATCTTCAGCACTTCGACCGAATCACGCGGACCTATGGGTTCAAGCTGAAACTCAACGCGCCACCGGACAATAAAGCCCGCCTTCGCCTGCACGCGCAATTCACCAAACCCACCGGCAACCGCCTCACCGCCGAGATGCTCGTCAAATCTTCGAAGCGGACGAACCCCGCGCCGACGGAATCAGCCAACGACAACTAACCGAGTGATTACCCGCCGTCGACGACCGTGCTGAGTTCGGTGATCAATCGATCAGCCGCGCCCTGATCGATCGCTTCGACAATGATGCGCATGATCGGCTCGGTGTTGCTTGGCCGCACGTGGGCCCAGGCGTCGGGCCAATCGATGCGGATGCCGTCCTGCAAGTCGAGGCGTTGGTCGGCATATTGCTCGCCGAGTTGCTCGATCGCGCGCTGGGCCATGCCCTCGGCGATGGGCAGCTTGCCCTTGAGTATTGTGTAACGGGGGAACTTGCGTGTCAGTTGTGAGATGCGCTCGTCAGATTGGGCGAGCAGCTCCAACACCAGCCCGATGCCCGACAGCGAATCGCGCACGTGGAGCATTCTCGGCCACATGATGCCGCCGTTGCCCTCGCCGCCGATCACCGCATCGACCTGACGCATCACGTTCGCCACGTTCGCTTCGCCCACCGCCGAGCGATGCACGGTGGCGCCGCACTGTGCCGCGATGTCATCGATCATCCGGGAGGTCGAAAGGTTCGCCACCGCCGCGCCCGGGGTCTGCGACAGCACGTGATACGCGGTGAGCGCCAGCGTGTATTCCTCGCCGATGTATCGGCCCGCTTCGTCGACGATGGCCAACCGGTCGCCATCCGGATCCTGCGCGAGACCCAGGTCCGCGCCGTGTTCGGTCACCGCCGCGCCCAGTCCCCGCAGATTCTCTTCGGTCGGCTCGGGCGCGTGTGGGAACTGTCCGGTCGGTTCGGCGAACAGGTGCACGAATTCCACACCAAGCGCGTTCAGCAGTCGCGCCGTCGCAGGTCCGCCCGCGCCGTGCACCGAATCCAACACGACCTTCAGCTCACGTTTGCGGATCGCGTCCACATCCAATCGTTCCAGCAGCATTGCCACGTGTGTGTCGGCGCCCGAATCTTTGCGCGACGTGGTGTGAACCTGATCGATGTCCACCCAATCGGTGTCATCGTTCTCAAATCGTTCGATGATCTGCGCCGCCTGATCCGGTGGCGGCGCCACGCCGTCGGCCCGTAGCGTCTTGACGCCGTTCCATTCAATCGGGTTGTGCGATGCGGTCACGACCACGCCGCCGTCCGCGCCCATCTGTCCGATCATGATCGCCGTGGTCGGCGTGGTGACGATCCCCAGATCCGTCACGCGGCAGCCCACCCCGGCCAGCCCCGCGATCACCGACGCGCTGATCGTCTGCCCCGACGGCCGACTGTCGCGCCCGACGATCACGTGTGGCGCATCGGCGCCCGTCAGCTGGCGCAGCCACGATCCCACCGTCGCGCCATATCGTGTGGCAACCGGTGGAGTCAGCGAGCGGCCGATCAGGCCGCGCATCCCGCTGATCGATAACATCAATGGCGCGTCATTCACCGATGGTGTCACTCCGGGGGCGACGAGGGCCTCGGTCATTCCGGCCGTTCCGGGTTCCGGTGTTCCGGGGGTGGTCATTCTACTGATATCGGTCAATCGCACCCGGGAGTGTGGTGCGGTAATCGTCGGCTATACTTCACGCCTATCACCACGGGAATACCGCCTTGTATGAGATCAGAATCGAACGCGTCTTCCACGCGGCCCACGCCCTGAAACTGCCCGATGGGTCGATGGAGCCGATGCATGCCCACGACTGGCAGGTGTTCGTGCACGTCATCAGCGATCAGTTGAATGCAATGGAAACCGTGATGGATTTTCACGAACTGCAGCGCATTGTCGACAGCGCGATCGTCCCGCTGGACCAAACCACATTGAACGACGAGCCGGCGTTCGCGACCGTCAACCCCTCGGCCGAGCGCGTCGCCGAACATCTATATCAGGCCATTGCCGCCCAGTTATCCGATGAAGTGAAGCTGAACCGCGTAACCGTCACCGAAGCGCCGGGTTGCCGGGCGTCGTATTGGCAATAGGCCCAATCCGGACGCACGATGCAATGCGCCACAGGTCACACAACCCGCAGCGGCTCCGCATCGCGCTTCGAAACGTCGATCCGCACGCCCCTGCCCAATTCCGCCGCCAGTTTCTTTTTGAGCACCGGCAGGTAGCCGCGCTCGGTGTTCGTGTGGTCGCAGAGGATCACGCTCGTTCCCGCTTCGACCGCGGCCAGCACATCGTGATGCCGCATCTCCCCGGTGAGATACACATCCGCTGATGCGCCGCCCAATACAGATCCCCCCGCGCCGGCGCACAGTGCGATGTTCCGGATCGTCCCGCCCCGCCGATGTCCCTTAGCCGCCGCGACGCGCACGTGACTGAGCTTCAGATGTCGTTTCACGCGCTGCACGATCGTCGCCAGTCTGGCCGGCCGCTTCAGCGCCACGCTCCGCCCGTAACCGATGTGCGTCGTCGGTTTCGCCGCCAGCCGATACACATCCCACGCCGGCTCTTCGTAGGGATGCACTTCTCGGATCGCCGCTTCGATCCGCGGCAGCGCGGCGCCCTCGCACGACATCTCAAGTCGCACTTCATCCACTCGTTCGAGCCGATTCGCTTGTCCCACCACCGGATGCGTCCCCGGCCCGCCGCGAAACGTGCCCGTGCCCGTCACACCGAACGAGCACTCACGGTAATCGCCGATCCACCCAGCCAACCCTTTGAGCTGCTCACGCATCCGATCGACATGATCCGCCGGCACAAATGCCACCAGCTTGCAGTCATTCAGATCATCCGTCGCCGGCAACGATTCCATCGCGCCCACATCACCCGGCCCCAATCCCTCTGCCAACCAATCATTCACTCCGCCCGACGCCGCATCCAGCGCCGTGTGTGGCGAATAGACCGCGACCCGCCGCTCGATCAGCGCAGCCAATCGACCGTGCACGCGTTTGATCGGTTCAAAGATCGGCGGGTGATACGCCACAATCATCGACGCTCTTGCCGCGATCGCCTCATCGACCACCGGTGCGGCCAGGTCGATCGTCAGCAACATCCGTTCAATCCGCCGCGGCCGCGCCGGCGCCAGCAAAAGACCCACGTTGTCCCACGCCGCTGCGTAACTTAGCGGTGCGATCCGGTCCAGAACATCAAGCACTGTGTTCAGTGTCGCAGCCATGTCGGCCATCAGTCTAACCCGAATCGCTTGGCTCGGGTTGAATGATCCGGTCCGCCCGCTCGCGTGTCGCCTTCACCACCGCCGCGTTGGCCAAATCGTTCGCCGCGATCTTGCCGTCCGCCGCTTCCGCATCCAGGCCCCCCGCCATGTGCCGGTCGCGCACCCGCCGCATCGCCACGTCGTCCGGCGTGTCGAGATACCACACCTCATCCAGCCACGGCCGCACGCCATCCCACGGCGGCTCATCGTGCAACAGGTAGTTGCCGTCCACGATCACCAACCGTGTTCTTGCCTCAACGATCTGCGCATCGAGGCGCGGTTCGTGAATCGCCCGATCGTAAATCGGCGCACGGACCGTCACCGCCGGCACGGCGCGCAATCGGGCTAACAGCGCCATGAATCCATCGACGTCAAACGTGTGTGGCGCCCCCTTGCGGCCCCGCCAGCCTCGCGCCTCAAGCTTCGCATTGCTGTAATGAAACCCGTCCATCGCGACCACCGTCGCAAACGGATACTCGCCCCCGAGCCGTGCATGAATCCGGTCCACCAATCGCCCCGCAAACGTGCTCTTCCCCGAGCCCGGTATCCCGGTCACACCGATCAGAACACGCCCCGCGCGATTGCCGATCTGTTCGATCAGCAATTGGCTCAACCCATCAATCACAGCACTTCCGCCACGAGGCTCGCCAACTCCGACCGCTCCGATCGCTGCAGCAGCACGTGCCCCACGATGCCGTGGTCCTTGAGTTGCTCGACCATATACGACAGCCCGTTGCTCGATGAGTCCAGATACGGATTGTCGATCTGCTCGATGTCGCCGGTCAGCACCAGCTTCGTGCCCTCGCCCACGCGCGAGGCGATCGTCTTTACCTCGTGAGGCGTCAGGTTCTGCGCCTCGTCCACAATCATGAACTGATTCGGAATCGATCGGCCGCGGATATACGTCAGCGGTTCCAACACCAACACACCCGACCCCATCAGTTGTTGAATCCGCTGCTCGGTCGTCTTGGAATCCGGCGTCTGAGGCCCCGTCGTGCGACTCGACATCAAATAACCCAGGTTGTCGAATATCGGCTGCATCCACGCTTCAAGCTTCTCGTCCTTCGATCCCGGTAGAAATCCAATGTCGCGCCCCATCGGCATGATCGGCCGTGCCACCAGCAATCGATCATACGCCTCATCCTGAACGACCCGCGTCAGCCCCGCCGCCACGGCGAGCAGCGTCTTGCCCGACCCCGCCGTGCCCAGCAATGTCACCAGCTTGATGTTCTCATCCATCAACAGATCCAGTGCCATCGTCTGCTGCACGTTCCGCGCGATCACGCTGTACACCGGCTTGCGCGGCCCGGGCGCCGGGCTGATCACGTCCTCATCCCCCTTGCGCCGTCCGAGCCCGGTCTGTGATGCGTTCGTCGCGCTCCGCAGCAACACAAATTGATTGGCGAAGACCGTCGCTCCGTCCTCGTTCTCGTTGTCGACGTCACCTTCGGCGATCGCGTCGCGCAGCGCATCCACGGGAAGTTTCTCTTCGCTGAACATCCGATCGATCAACTGCTGATCGACATCCAGCTCGATGTACCCCGTGTAGAGATGCGCCGCGTCAACCTTCTGTGCTTCGAAATCCTCCGTGGGAATGCCCAGCGTGTCGGATTTGATCCGGGCGTTGATGTCCTTGGAGATGAACACCGTCCGCCGCCCCGACTTCAACAGATGCCACGCCACCGCGATGATCGCGTTGTCAGGTGACCCGTCCGTCAACTGCGGCGGCGGGTCGTACTCATTCAGATCCACCTGAATCAATCCGCCGTGACCGTCCCACGGCACACCATCGGACAGCCGGCCAAGATGCCGCAGCTTGTCCAGATGCCGAATCACCTGTCGCGCGTTGCGACCCGTGTGATCGATCGTTGTTCGTCTTGAACGTGTCGAGTTCCTCGATCACGGTGAACGGAATCACCACCTGATTGTCATCAAACATGAACGGCGCATCAGCGTTGTGCAGCAGCACGTTCGTATCCAACACAAAATACTTGCGGCCGTTCGCGGCGGGCTCGGGGTGGGCGGGCGTGGTCACGATCTCGTCTCCATGCGTGCGGCGCCACGACGGTGGCATCACCACAGACCCACTTTATAGACGCAAATCACCTCCGCAGCACGGCCGTGGCCCATCCGCAGGCAGCGCACCCGCCAAGCTGTACCATGGCCCCAATGCCGAAGTAGAATCTCCCGACGCGCTGCCGCATCTTTGCCCCACCAATTTCGGATGCCCGACATGACCCCACCCACCCCCCTGCGACGCTGGCTGATTGGATGCCTGACCATGATCGCAACCGCCCACGTGCCCGCCTGCGCCCAGTCTTCCGCCCCGTTTGAGTTCACCCGCATGGTCGCCCACTGGGATGGCAGCTACGCCGACTCCGAATATCTCACCTTCATCGATGACGCCCAGCCGCAGCTCGCGCAGATCGGATTCTACGGCGCCCACTTCTGGTCGCTCGCCCACACGCCTCACGGCGGCGGCTACCCCGCCAACTTCCCCGTGCGCGGCCTCGACGAAGTCGATACCTGGTTCCAGCAGCGCAACCGCCAACTCCACGACCGCTCGGTCAAAGTCATCGGCCATCTCAACGTCATGTTCCTCGTCGGCGAGATCGACTCCCCCGAAGGCCCGCGCGGGTTTTTCAAGTTCTACCGCGACCTATGGAATGTCGAACAGCTCGGACCAAAACCCGTCGACGACCCGATCGACCTGCTGGAAAGAGACGTCGACGGCCAACCCATCGTCAACAATTCCTACAACATCGGCGGCATGCGCGAATACTGGGCCTGCCTGCGCAACCCGCACTGGCGCACCGTGCTCCGCGCCTGGGTGAAGCACGGTATCGAGCGCGGCGTCGACGGCTTCGTCGCCAACTATTTCTACCGCCACAACTGCCTGTGCGCGCATTGCCAATCCGCCTTCCGCGCCTACCTCGCCGATCAGTTCACGCCCGACCAGCTCCGCGATGAGTTCGGCATTGACGATCTGTCCACACACCGGTTCACCGAGATCGTCGCCTGGCATGACCCCGCCGAATCCACCCCGCTCCGCCGCCAGATGTTGCGCTGGTCGCAGATCGCCAACAAGCAGGCCTTCGATGACGTGTTCGTCCGCTACGGCCGATCGCTCAAGCCCGACCTCATCGTCGCCCAGTGGAACCATCTCGGTAACTTCAATCAGATCAACGGCGACGAAAAGTGCATGCTGCCCGCCGACCTGTGGTCCCGCGACGAAAGCTACACCTGGTACAGCACCGGCGACAGCGCCAACTACTCCGACCTCGAACAGCACGACCTCGGCGACGCCACGCTTCAGGCCCGCTACACGCGCGGCGCGTTCGCCGACAAGCCGTTCACGCTCGGCAAGTACGAACACACACGCGTGCGCACCGCCATCGCCGAACTCGCCGCCAACGGCGGCGCGCCCATGGGCTTCTACACTCGCTTCACCGACCCCGCCGCCCGCCGCGAGATCGTGCGCTACTACCAATTCCTCCGCCGCTACGAAGATGTCTATCACGCCGCCCGCCCCCACAGCGAGGTGCTGCTGCTCTACCCGCGCACGGCGCTGCAACGCGGCGATGTGGATGCCGTTGGCAAGTTCCGTGACGTCGGCCGCGCACTGCTCGATCAACACGTGCTGTTTGACATCCTGCCCGACGATCAGGCCGACACCCAGACGCGCCGGCGATATCAGTTCGTCGTCACCCCCGACGATTCCACCACCGTCCCCGCCGCCGACGATCCGCACCTCAGTCAATTTCTCGCCCCGTGGACCGTGCGCATCTCTGCCGGCCGTCCCGCCGGCGACGACCACACCATCACACTGCACTTCGTCAACTACAACCGTGAAGAACCCCCCAAGGCATCCGACGGCCGCCCCAGTCGCGGCGGCGGCATTGACGATGAAAAACCCATCGAAGTGCGCGACATCCGCGCCTCCCTACTCATCCCCGCCGATCATCACGTCATCAGTCTGCACGTCATGACCCCCGAATCGCCGGACCCCATCGCATTGTCCTACCAGCACGAGGGCGAGCGCATCAATTTCAAACTTCCCCCCTTCCTGATCTATGCCGTCGCCCAACTGCGCACCGCCCCGAATCCGTAACCGGCCGGTTCCCGCTGAATCAATTCCCCACGGTTTGACACGTCTACCATATCACTCCGATGATTCACGCCCGTTCGGAGCCTGTCCCGCCGCATGGTTGAACACGTCCAGAAGTTGCTCGTCGCCATTTGGATCCTCTGGGTCGCCGCCGCGCCTTGGCTGGGACTGGGTCTGATCATCGCCGGCCTGGTCCAGGCCTGGGTGCCGCAGGCCTGGCTCATCCGCTGGCTGGGTCGGCCCGGCATCGGGTCCATCATTCGTGCCGCGCTCATCGGTGCGCCGCTGCCCCTGTGTTCCTGCGGCGTCTTGCCCACGGCCATCGGCCTCCGCCGCCAGGGCGCGTCCAGGGGCGCGACCGTCTCCTTTCTCGTCGCCACCCCCGAAACCAGCGCCGAATCCATCGCCATCTCCTACGCTCTGCTCGGACCGTTCCTCGCCGTCGCCCGACCCATCGCCGCGATCATCAGTGCCATCTTCAGCGGACTCATGGCCGACCTCGCCCCCGAGCCCGTCACACCGCCGGCCCAATCCGACATGCCGGAAACACATGGCTGCGAATCGACCGCCACGCACTGCTGCGATAGCGAAGCCCCACCCGCCGCCGACACCTCCTGTTGCCACAGCGAATCGGCCCCCGCTCATTGCTGTAACTCCGAGACATCCCCCGCCGCCGACCCGCCCGCCGAATCATCCTGCTGTAATAGCGATCCCGCCCCCGCCCATTGCTGCGCCGCCGAGGCGTCACCCGCCCAGCCCGGCGCATGGCGCCGCGCCGCGAACGGCATCCGATACGCCCTGACCGATCTGCTCGACGACCTGGCCAAGTGGCTGATCGTCGGCATCGTCCTCGCCGGCGCCATTGCCGCCTTCGTGCCGGAAAGCTGGCTCAAAGAACTCGGCTGGGGCCTGCCCGCGATGCTCGTCATGCTCCTCGTCGGCATCCCGATGTACATCTGCGCCACCGCCTCCACCCCCATCGCCGCATCCTTATTGGTGGCCGGCGTCTCGCCCGGCGCGGTCCTCGTCTTCCTGCTCGTCGGCCCGGCGACCAACGTCGCCGCCATCGGCATGATTCGCCGCGAACTCGGCTCCGCCGTCTGCATCCTCTATCTGCTTAGCCTCTCCTTCGCCGCCGTCCTGTTCGGCCTGCTCACCAACTTCCTCGTCCAATATCACAGCATCGGATTCCCCAATCTCCAGCACGCCCACGTCCACACCGTCCTCAACTGGATCGCCATCGCCTCCGCCGTCGCGCTGATCGTCCTTGCCATACGACCGCTGCGCCGCGCCCTGGGCCGGCTGTTCAAATCAATACTCTGATCGCCCGCCGGTCAATACGTGAACACCACGCTGTTGCGCCCGATGCGCCCGAACAGCTTCTCACGATCGGCGACCTGCGCGCCCGGAATCAGATCACCCGCACCCAGACTCGCCGCCTTCAGGCAATGCGGACACACCAATACGTCCGCTCCGCGATCCATCAACCCGCGCACCATGTCACGCACCGGCGGATTGCCGCCGAACTGCATCGCCGGCCCATTCCGAGTGACCAGCGGCGGGCTCTTCACGTTGAAAAACAGCGTCACGTTCCGACCGTCGTCCAACGCGTGACCTGCCAGCTGCATCGCCATCGTCACCGCGTGCCCATCCGTGCCCGGCCCGGAGGTCACATTCAAAATCATCGCCGGCGGATACTTCCCCTGACTCAGGGCCTTTCCGCCCCCGGCTTTGCACCCCGCGAACACCACCGCCACCGTCGCCACCCATAACCAAACCTGCATGCGCAACATCAGATCGACTCCTTGAGATTGAGGAACGATAAATCCAAATCTGTATATCCAGTTTAACGCGCCGCATCACGATGGTCGAGTGCAGCCCCCAGCCCGCGGTCGCGTGCTGAACCAGCTCCACCCCGTCGTCGTAATTGATCGTGGCGCGACATCAAACATTTGGCCGCACCCACTTCAAACAGGCCCGCATCCACCATGAACGATCACGACCTCATAACACACCATCCGAGCCCAGATCCACACGGACCACACAATCCGCAGCCGTCGGCCTATCTGGTATTGATGATCCTGGCCGGCGCCGGCATCGGCGCCGCGCTCGGCGCGTTCGCATTCAAGAAGGCCGCCTACGACAGCGTCGGCATCATCCGAATCAGGCCATACTTCGTCGACCCCATGAATCCGACCGAAAATGCCGTGGCCATCTACGAACAGTTCATTCGATCGCAAGCCCTGCGCATCACGCAGCAGCGCGTCATCCTTTTCGCGATGGATAGCGAAACATGGCGCAAGACCGGTCGTGCCGCCGTGGAGGATCCCGAGGCTGTCGTGCAGTTCACCGAGTCCCTTAGCGCCCGCCACACGCCGCGCACCGAGCACGTCATCGTGCGCTTCACCGATGACGATCCCGTCGTGGCCCGCGCCGGTGTCACGGCCGTGCTGGAGGCGTATCAGCAAATCTACGGCGGCGAGGATTCTGACTCCGTCATCCGTGACCTGAAGCTGATCAGTGACCTAAAGATACTCATCACGGCTGAGCTGCGCTCCGTGATGAACAAGATGGACCTGATCACCGCGCCGTTCGGGGTTGCCGAGAATCTCAAGTCCGAGCACAGCAGCATCAAGTCAGAACTGGATACCCTGCGCCGCGCCAAAACCGACGCCGAGATAAAGCTGCGTGCCCTGGAATCGACGCCGACACCGTCCGAACCGGAACTGGCACGCAATCGGGCGCGCATCACGGTCTTGGACGAGCAAATCGCCGCGAGAAATGATCACGCCGAATCGCTTGGCCGGAAGGTCCAACACCTCATAGTCCATGAGCAGCAACAGCGCGATTACTAGGATCAGATAGCGGCGATGGAGACGCGCGAAATGGAACTGAAAATGCTTCTCCGTCAGCCCGGCTTCATCGAAATCGAAGAGCCGGGCAGTGAAGCCACGCCATCCACGACCGGCCCGGACGGATCGGGGATCCTGTTCGGCGGCATCATCGGCGCATTCGCCGGCGGCGCCGGATTCGTGCTGATCAAACAGGCGTGACCGCAGACCATTCCCAACCTGTCTACCGAATGGCCTCGCCGTAGGCTGTCGTTGCCGTCCGCCGCTTCCATGGCCACATGTTGATCGCTATCGCGAGCTCGCAGTCTCCATCGTCTTGACGGCCCTCGCGCCCCACCCGACACTGATCGTTGCGACGCAGTCCTGCCGCTTGGGGTGCGCACCACATGAAACCACCCAAACTCTCACTGTCCGTCCTGGCGTTGATCGTCGCCAACATCGCCCCGCTCGTCGCCGTACTGTTCTTCGAGTGGGACGTGATGGCCGTCGTCGTGGTCTACTGGGTGGAGAACATCGTCATCGGGTTCTACAACGTCCTGAAAATGGCCATCGTCCCCGCCGGTCCGACCTCGCCTCATGCGCTGAAGCTGTTTCTGATGCCTTTCTTCTGCGTCCACTACGGCATGTTCTGCTTGGTGCACGGTGTCTTCGTGTTCGCGTTCTTCGGTGCTTCCGACGGCCTCGGCTCGCCCGGGAAACTATTTGATTGGCAGTTGCTGCCCGCAGGTTTCGCGTGGGCTGTCTTCGCGCTGTTCATCAGCCATGGCGTCTCGTTCGTGCACAACTTTCTCATCAAGAAGGAGCACGAATCGCTGACGCTGCAAAAACTCATGGCTCAACCCTACGGTCGCATCGTCCTGCTCCACGTCGCCATCATTGCCGATGGGTTCCCCATTATGGCGCTGGGCTCACCGATCCCGCTGCTGTGCATCCTCGTCCTGCTCAAAGTCATCGTTGATATCTACCTCCACCAGCGGGAACATCGCATCGACCCTGACCAACCCGATACATCGTCACTGCCTGTCAACACGGATTAGCGACGCGATCGACCCCCGCGCCCGCCGCTGCTGATATCATGCCCGTATGACCCTCGCGCTCGACCTGTTCATCACGCATCTTTTCTCCGACGACCAGCAGGCGCGGCTGTTCTTCATCTCGGTTCTCGTCACCGTCGTCTTCAGCGTCATCCTGCACGAGCTGGCGCACGGCCTGGCCGCCATCCGCCTCGGCGATGACACGCCGATCCACACCGGCCACATGAACTTCAACCCCATCGTCCACATGGGTCCGATGTCACTGCTCGCCCTATGCGTCGTCGGCATCGCCTGGGGCGCCATGCCCATCAGCCCTTACAAGATCCGCGGCAGATACGGCGAGGCCCTCGTCGCCGTCGCCGGCCCCGTCACCAACCTCCTGCTCGCCCTCATCGCATTAACCATCCTGGGCATCTGGATGCCGGACATGCTTACCGACCAGGACCACTTCACCGACAACCTCAGCTATTTCATATTCGTATTCGGCTCCACGAACGTCATGCTCTTCCTGTTCAATCTGTTCCCCGTCCCCCCGCTCGATGGCTCACGCATCCTCGCCACCTTCCATCGCGGCTACGCCAACTTCATCTACGATCCCAGCAGGCAGGGCGTGATGATGCTCGGCTTCATCTTCGTGTTCATGATCGCCTCACAGCTCTGGGATCCGGTGGATCGCGTGGCCACGCAATACGTCTGGTGGATCACGGAGCTGACCCGGTGATGCCGACGATACGGCCCAGCCTCACGTCATACTTTTCAACCCTTACCGGTCAGCCGCGCTTCCCAGCCCGCGCATCGCGAAACACAGGAGATAACTCATGACGTACCAGGACGACGGCATCACACGCCGGGAACTGATGAAGCTGGCCGCGGTCGGCGCCGCGGGTCTCGCCGTCCCCCCCGCCATCGCCGCCGATCCTCACGCAACATCAACCGGCGCGAAGCGCGTCAGAAACGTGATCTTCCTCGTCGCCGACGGCATGAGTTGCGGTGTCCCCACGCTGGCCGAGCCGTTCAGTCAGATCGTGCGCCGGCGCGGCACCGTCTGGTTCGATCTGCTGCGTGACCCAAACATCACCCAGTCCTATCTGCAAACCGACTCCGCCGACAGCCTGGTGACCGACTCGTCGGCCGCGTCCAGCGCCTGGGGCAGTGGCTTCCGCGTCAACAACGGTGCCGTCAACGTCTCACCGCAAGGCCGCGCGCTGACCCCACTGACGCAAACCGTGCGCGCGTCGGGCCGGCGCGTCGGCCTCGTGACCACCACGCGCATCACCCACGCCACGCCCGCCGGGTTCGCCGCCGTGCAAGCCAGCCGTAACGACGAACACCTGATCGCCCCGCAATACCTCGATCAGGTCGACGTCCTCATGGGCGGAGGCAGAAAGTTCTTTGACCCGACCTTGAACAAGGTCAGCGACGACTTGATCAGCCGGTACGGCGATCGCGGCTACACCTTCCGGGATCACCGCCGACACCTCGTCAGCGGCGCCGCGCCACGCCGCATCCTCGGGATCTTTGCCGACGATCACCTGCCTTACACCCTCGACCGGATGAATGACGAGCAGCTAAAACACCGCGTCCCCACACTCGCCGAGATGACCGCCGCTGCGATCACCTCCCTGGACCAAAGCGACGCTGGTTTCTTCCTCATGGTTGAAGGCGGTCGCGTCGATCATGCCGCACACGGCAACGATGCCGCCGCCATCCTTTGGGATCAGATCGCGTTCGATGATGCCATCGGCGTCGCGCTCGACTGGACCACAAAACGCGACGACACGTTGCTCGTCATCACCAGCGATCACGGCAACGCCAACCCCGGCCTCAACGGCATGGGCGGCGGCTACACCGACACCAACGCCTGCTTCGCGCAGCTCGCCGCCGCCACGATGTCCTTCGATCGCATTGCTGAACGATTCCGGGAACTGGCCGCCGCCGCTCAACCCACCCGCGACACCGTGAGCACGCTCATCCGGCAGGCCACGGGAATCACGCTCACCGACACTGAAACCGACGCAGTGTGGACCGCCTGGCGTGAACCGCAACGGTCCACTGAACTGCACACGCAGCACCGCAATGCCGCGGGCATCCTCGGCCAGGCCCTGGGCAATCACAACGGCATCGGCTGGACCGGCGTCTCACACACCGCCGACTGGGTCATGCTCACCGCCGTCGGCGCCGGCCACGATGCCTGGCGGGGCATGCGGCACCACACCGATGCCTGCCACACCATGATGCGTCAGATGGGTATCCCCGACGCGGCGCGCGGCGTCTGAATCGCAGTCTCGCCGCAACGCCGCCCCGCGCTGGCCCGCCCATCATCGCCCGGCGATGTCGCCCCCTCCCAATGCCCGGACCGGTGATCCGCGCCGGTAGACGTTTCGCCCGTTGTCCGCGCGAATCGGGAATTTGTGTTGCCCCGAGACACTATTTTGGATATATTTATCATCTTATGGGCGACGTGCGGCCGCCTGTTCGGGCTGGTTCCGTCTCCACGCAACGGAATTCGGCGCCGCCTTGCACGGTGCCGCGCGACAACCACGCCCACCTGGACAACACGGAAAGGAGCCCACCGATGCTGAAACCCGATGAGCACAGAATCTGGCCGGCGCTGATCGTCTGCGCGGCGATCGGACTTGCATCACTCGCGCACGCGGACATCACGATCATCGCCCAGGAAGGTGACGCGCCGCCGGACGACAACGGCACGTTCTCGGGCTTCTTTGCCGCCAGCGTCGTGCTCAACGACGCCGGACAAGTGGCGTTCTACGGGTTTCTTGACAATACGAGCGGGGGACTCGTGGATAACGAGGGGCTGTTTCGAGGCGGCGGCGGGGCGTTGACCCAGGTGACGCGAGGAGGTGACCCGGCGCCCGACGGCAACGGAACATTTCAGTCATACTTCCTCCCCGCGATCAACCAGGCCGGCCAGCTAGCCTTTAAGGGCGTATTGACCGGCACAAGCGGCGGGGGGGCGGATAGCCTGGGCATCTTCGCCGGATCGGGCGGCTCGTTGACACAGGTCGTTCGAACGGGAGAAGCGCCACCCGAGGGCGGTGGAACCTTCTCGAACCTCGATGATGGACCGAAATTGAACGACATGGGGCAGGTGGCGTTCAAGGCCTGGCTAACCGGGACGACAGAGAACCAGGGCATCTATGTCGGCGCAGGCGGGACGCTAACGCGCATCGCGCGCGAGGGTGATCCGGCGCACGACGGCGATGGCATCATATCGTCGAGTGGGATTGTTTCGGGCCCGGCGATCAACAACCTCGGGCAAGTGGCGATCGCGGTCGATTACTCCGGCAACAGCGGCGGGACGGCCGAAGACAACGTGATCTTGCGCGGGACGAGCCATCTCGACCTGATCGAGATCGCCCGCGAAGGCGACTTGACGCCGGGAGGCAACGGTACGTTGGGATCCCTGGGGCCTCCGGCGATCAATGATCTGGGGTACGCGGCGTTCCAGAGCCCGAACATCGCGGGTGCCAGCGGAGGCCTGCTCGACAATACGCGGGTCTTTCGCGGTTCTGGCAGTTCATTGACCGAGATTGTGCGCGAGGGCGAACTGGCGCCCGACGGCAACGGCGCGTTCCAATCGATGAACGATACTTCGACGCACCTGAACCACTCGAATCGCGTCGCATTCCATGCCCGATTGCGTGACACCGCAGGGGGGTCCACCGATAGCTCAGGACTTTTCATGGGTTCCGGCGGATCACTGACGCAGATGGTGCGCGAGGGGGATCTTGCGCCCGATGGCAACGGCACATTTGATTCCTTCTCAGCTCTTTTTGGCGGGGCGATCAATGAAATGGGCCAGGTGGCATTCAAGGCGGTTCTGAGGGACACCAGCGGGGGGTCGAGCGACGATCGCGGCATCTACATCAGCGATGGCATCGACATCGTGCGGGTCGTGCGCGAAGGTCAGGCGCTGGCGGGGAGCACGGTGACGTCGGCGGAAATCATGCCCGGCAGCGGCGCCGACGGCGAGGAGCGGGACGGGTTCAACAACGCGGCGCAGGCGGCGTTCTGGGTGGAGCTGGCGGACGGCAACTCTCTGATCGGCCTGTTCACGCCCGACCTGCATTGGCGCGAAGACGGCAGCGGCTATTGGACGACCGACGGCAACTGGACCCTCGGCATCGAACCCGACCCCCTCTACGACGTGTTCATCGACCCCGTCGGCAGCGTCAACGTGACCGGACATGCAATCAATGAAACCGTCAAGTCACTCACCGTCGGTTCCACCGGCGGCGGAGTGGCGACGCTCAATCTCACCGGCAGCGGCGATCTGCACGCACTGGGCGACGTGACGATCGACGCCGATGGCAAGATCAATGTCGGCGCGGGCCGCGTGCTGTCCGCCGCCGACATCGATAACAGCGGCATCCTCACCGGCAGCGGCACCATCGATGCGGTCCTGAGCAACCGGGCTGGCGGCGAGGTGATCGTCGATGCCGGCAACGCGCTGCACATCGCCAACAACGCAGCCCATGTGAACAGGGGAACCGTGGAACTGTTCGGCGGCGAGGTCCGGTTCGACGGCGCGCTAACCAACGTGAAGTCCACCGGATTGATTGCTGCCCGCGATGCGGTGCTCCGATTCAACGGCGGACTCACGAACGACGGCTCCATCGGACTGTCGTTCGGCACGACCGATGTCATCGGAGACGTCGATAACACCGGCACCGGCCTGATCGTCACCTCGGGCAACGCCAACACGACCTTCTGGGGCGACGTCATCAACGACGGCAACATCACCACGAGTACCGGTTCGACGTCAGTCTTCTTCGGCAGTGTTTCCGGCGGCGGCAACTTCCCCGGCGGCGGCACGACCTTCTTTGAAGGTGATCTGGCCCCCGGCGCCAGTCCCGCGGCCGTGCGCTTCGGCGGCAACGTCGTCCTCGGCCCGTTCTCCAAGACGTTGATCGAACTCGGCGGAACGACCCCGGGAACTCAGCACGACCAACTCGACGTGACCGGCACCCTCAGCGCCGGCGGCACGCTCACCGTCACGCTGATTGATACTGGCGGCGGCACCCTCGATCCCCAAGCCGGCGACGTGTTCGACATCTTCAACTTCACCAGCTTCCTCGGCGACTTCACGACGATGAACCTGCCATCGCTTGCCGGCAGCGACCCCGACCTGCGCTGGCACATCAACAACCTGAAAACCACCGGCGAACTGTTGACCACATTCATCGCGGACCTGAACGGCGACGTCAGTGTCGACATCGCCGACCTGGGCCTTCTCGGCGGGCAATGGGGCATCGACGGCACGGGATTTCCGTCGGGCTTCAACGCGGACATCAACGGTGATGGCGTGGTGGACGTTGCCGACCTCGGTCAGATGGGTGGCCAATGGGGATTGAGCGCCGGCACATCACTGGGCGATGGTTCAACCGTCCCCGCGCCCAGCGCGGGCATGATCGTGCTATCCCTCCTCGGCGTCGTGGGCGCGACCCGGCCGCGTCGCGCCGCCTGATCCGCACAGCCCGCGGTCGAAGCGGATACGGCGATCGGCGGCTGTCGCAATCGCGGGAATCTTCTCGCGATCACTGATTTATCGAGACGGGTGCCTCCCTCGGTCGATCGGACGAGGCCGATCTGTATCGTCGCCAATAGGTGCAGGACAAACCAGCGGTTAAAGCGACACAGCCACCCGGCGGCCCCCTCCGGCTCGGTATCGCTGCGCGCAAGCTCCACCAGCCACAGCAGATCGGCGCGCTGACGCGAGTTAATTGCCCTCACCGATCGTCCGATGCAAAGGTCGGCAGGTTGCCCTGGGGGATGCGATTCGAGTTCATTCAATCCGTCGGAAAAAATGAGGAGTGAGATCCATGCTCGGAACAGGGACCGAAATGTTCTTGCAATTCCCCAACGAGGCCAGCAAGCGGGTGCTGCATCCCGGTCAGATCACCGCCGCTGAAGAGAACGTTTTCAACGCCGAACTTCAGGAGACCGATCTGCCCGTTGAGCCCGATCAGACCATCATGGTCTACTATGAGATCCACCAGAAGTTCTCCAAGCAGCCGGCCCAGATTCAACAGGTCGACACCGTCGACGACAAGCTGGTCATCAGTTTCCACACGACCGGCGACCCCGTGCAAGCCGAGGATCGCGAGTGCTACCGCGTCTCGACGACGATCGCCGAGATGACCGTCAGCATCGCCGACGAAACCGAATGCCCGCTGGCCGACATCAGCGCCAATGGCTTCGGCGCTCTGGCTGAAAAGGCGTATGAAATCGGCCAGACCGTGCCCGTCACGCTGCAGTTCGACGGCAAATCCTACGATGGCACCGCCGTGGTCCAGAGCATCAAGGAACTGCCCAAGCCCTGGACCCGCTACGGCCTGTCATGGGCCGGAGCAGCCAACGACGGCGGCGACCTGGAAAAAGGCGCCCATCAGATCAGCATGGCCGTGCAGCGTGAACAGTTGCGTCGCCGCTCCGGTGCCGCCGCCTGATCCCACTGCGCTATCGGCGCCACGAAAATCTCAGCTCACCCAGCGAACGCCCGTCGGTCCAACCGGCGGGCGTTTCTGCTGGGCCGCGTCGGCGGTATCCTGTGCGCGTCATCATGCTCCCTCCATGAAAGGCGGATTCGTCATGGCCAAAGCCACCAAACGCCCGAAGACCACCAAGCGGCACGCCGACCCCGAGCCGGTGCGCGTCGGCATCGTCGGTTGCGGCGCGATCAGCGGCAACTACATGAACCACATTCCGAATTATCGGATTCTCAACGTTGTCGCCTGCGCCGATCTGGTTCCGCAGCGCGCCAAAGCGATGGCCGATCAGGCCGGAATCCCCAAAGTGTGCAGCGTCAAACAACTAATCAACGATGACGACGTGGACATCGTCCTGAACCTGACGATCCCCAAGGCGCACTATCCAGTCGCGATGGATGCCGTCCGCGCCGGCAAACACGTGTACAGTGAGAAACCCCTCGCCATCCGCCGCCCCGATGGCAGGAAGCTCGTCGACGCCGCCAAGCGCAAGGGTCTGCTGGTCGGCGGCGCGCCCGATACGTTCTTCGGCGCCGGCATTCAGACCTCGCGCAAGCTGCTCGACGACGGCGCGATCGGCCAACCCATCGCCTGCACCGCCTACATGATGGGCCGCGGCGTCGAAACCTGGCACCCCAATCCGGACTTCTACTTCCAGCCCGGCGGCGGCCCCATGTTCGACATGGGTCCGTACTACCTCACCGCCATGACCTTCCTGCTCGGCCCGATCAAACGCATCACCGCCGCCGCCGGCATCACCATCCCCGAGCGGCGCATCACCTCCAAACCTTTCTATGGGCAGAAGATCACCGTCAACACGCCCGACCACATCTCCGGCAGCCTTGTGTTCACGAGCGGCGTGATCGGCACGATGTGCACAAGTTTCGCGACCTGGGCCGCCGAGACCTGGCCCATCACCATCTTCGGCACCGATGGCACGCTCAAAGTACCCGACCCCAACGGATTCGACGGCGATGTCTTCCTCTACACCAAGAGCAAAGATAAGTGGCGCACCGTCAAGCACACTCACGCCACCGGGCACGGCCGCGCCGTCGGCCTGGCCGACATGGCCCACGCGATTCGATCCGGTCGTCCCGCCCGCGCCGGCGCTCAGCAAACTTACGCTGTCCTCGATGCGATGCAGGGCTTCCTCGATGCCGCCCGCACCGGCCGCGCCTACACGCCGCGCTGCAGATACGAACGCCCCGCGCCCCTCCCGACACGGCTGCGCAAAGGTTGGTTGGACGATTGACCGCACACGATAGCTGTGCCGCACCAATTGCGATTCATCCGGCCCGGCCTCACCCGGTCACAGCGTCGTGTTCACCGAAGCTTTCCCGTCGTTCAGCGCCGCCTGCGCCGCCGCCAGCCGCGCCACCGGCACGCGGAACGGACTGCACGACACGTAATTCAGACCGGTTACGTGGCAGAACGCGATCGACAGCGGGTCACCGCCGTGCTCGCCGCAGATGCCGACTTTCAGTCCCTTGCGGACCGATCGGCCCCTCGTCACGCCCATCTCCACCAGTTGGCCCACCCCGGTTGTATCCAGCGACTGGAACGGGTCGCGCTCCAGAATCTCCTGTTGAATGTATTGCGGGACGAACGTGCCCACGTCATCGCGGCTATAGCCGAACGTCATCTGCGTCAGATCGTTCGTGCCGAAACTGAAGAAGTCCGCATGAGGCGCCACCGCGTCAGCCGTCAGCGCGGCCCGCGGAATCTCGATCATCGTCCCGACGGGAATGTCTAGCTTGCCGGTGAACTTCTTCGCCTTCTTCACTGCCGCGATCGTCGCCACCGTCAGCTCACGCAGCGAGGACAATTCCTTATCCACGCCCACCAGCGGAATCATGATCTCCGGCTGGGCGTTGATCCGCTTCTTGCGGCAGTTGATTGTCGCCTCGACGATCGCCGTCACCTGCATCTCCAGGATCTCCGGGTACGTCACCGACAGCCGACACCCACGGTGTCCCAGCATCGGATTCTGTTCATGCAGCGCGCTGACCCGCTGCTTGACCTTCGCCACGCTGACACCCAGCGACTCCGCCATCTCCTTCTGCGACTGACCGTCGTGCGGCAGGAACTCGTGCAGCGGCGGATCGAGCAGGCGGATCGTCACCGGCAGGCCCTTCATCGAGGCAAGAATGCCCTCGAAATCCTTCCGCTGATACGGCAGCAGCTTCCTCAACGCCTTGCGCCGCGCCGCCTCGGTCTCCGCGAGAATCATTTCACGCATCGCCATGATGCGCTCATCCCCGAAGAACATGTGCTCTGTGCGGCACAGACCGATGCCCTCAGCGCCAAAATCACGCGCCCGTTGCGCGTCGGCCGGCGTGTCGGCATTCGTCCGCACGTTCAGCTTGCGGTATTTGTCCGCCAATTTCATCAGCGTGCCGAAGTCGCCCGACAGCTTGGGCTGATGCGTGCCCACCGCGCCGGCTATCACCTCGCCGGTCGCGCCGTCAATGCTCAAGATATCCTGGGTCGAAAACGTGCGGCCCTTCACGGTGATCCGCTGTTTCTTTTCGTCAATCTGAATCGCGCCGGCGCCGGCCACGCAGGGCTTCCCCCAGCCGCGCGCCACCACCGCCGCGTGCGATGTCATCCCGCCCGTGCTCGTCAAGATCCCCTGCGCCGCGTGCATGCCATCGATGTCTTCCGGGCTGGTCTCCTTGCGGACCAGCAGCACCGCTTCGCCCGCCGCCGTGCGATCGGCCGCTTCATCCGCGGTGAACGCCGGCTTGCCCACCGCCGCGCCGGGCGATGCCGGCAGTCCCCGGGTCAACACGTCGCGCGTTGCCTTGGCATCAAAGGAAGGCAGCAACAACTGATTCAGGTCGTTCGGCGGCACACGCGTCACCGCGTCCTTTTCCTTGATCAGCTTCTCTTTGACCATGTCACACGCGATCTTCACCGCCGCATGACCCGTGCGCTCGCCGTTCCGCGTCTGCAGCATGAACAGCACCGAATTTTCAATCGTGAACTCAAAGTCCTGCATCTCCCGGTAGTGACGCTCCAGCGTCTTCTTCACGCCGAGCAATTGCTTGTAAATCTCCGGCTTCCATTTCTTCATCTCCGCGACCGGCTGCGGCGTACGAATGCCCGCCACCACGTCTTCGCCCTGGGCGTTGACCAGAAATTCACCATAGAACTCATTCCGCCCCGTCGACGGATCGCGCGTGAACGCCACGCCCGTGCCCGAATCCTCACCCAGATTGCCGAACGCCATCACCTGGCAGTTCACCGCCGTGCCGAGCAGCCCGGTGATCTCATTGATCTGCCGATAGCGCACCGCCCGCGGGGTGTGCCACGAACCGAACACCGCCGCAATCGATTTGCTGAGCTGATCGAACGGATCCTGCGGGAATGCGTGCCCCGTGTGCTTGCGGTAAACCTTCTTGTACGCCGCGACCAACTCCGTCATGCCGGCCTCGTTCAGATCGGTATCCAGTTTCGCGCGGTGCTTCTTCTTGATCCGATCGAACTCCGCCTCGTAATAGTGATGATCGACGCCCATCACCACACCGCCGAACATGTTGATCAGCCGGCGGTACGCATCGAGCGCGAATCGGCGATTCCCCGATAGACGCGCCAACCCTTCGACCGACCGATCGGTCAACCCCAGGTTCAGCACCGTGTCCATCATGCCCGGCATGGACAGCGCCGCGCCGCTACGCACCGACACCAGCAGCGGATCATCGTCCGAGCCGAACTGCTTGCCCGTCTCCTTCTCGAGCATCTCGATGTTGCGGTGCGCTTCGTCGATCAATCCGGCCGGGAACTTGCGACCGGCTTTGTAATACGCATCGCACGCTTCAGTTGTGACCGTGAACCCCGGGGGCACCGGCAGGCCGATGCTCGTCATCTCCGCAAGATTTGCCCCCTTCCCTCCGAGCAGTTGTTTCATTTCCCGCGTGCCTTCAGCCTTGGTCTTGCCGAAGTAGTAGACCCATTTCGTCCTGGAACCCGAAGCGAGTTTCGATTTGGACATCGTTCGTTCCTCTGCCGACGCGGCTGCCGCCGGCGATATCGTGGGGGATGGATCCCCGATTCAGTGCACCGAATCAAGGGGATGATTGGGGTTGGATGCGGAACGTCCCGATCCAGACAATCCGCATGAGTATAGTATGGGCGCGTGTTTCGTGAAAGAATCAGCACGACGTCACACGACCCGGCGCTGGCCGCACTCGCTACCGCCCACCCCGGTCGCCCCGTGGTCCTGCTGCACTCGGGCCGGCCACACCCGCGCTGGGCTCGACGATCCATCCTCGCCCAGCCGCGCGGCTGGTTCATCTACCACCGCGACCGCCGATCGGAACTGCTCGACCTCGACCCGCCCGACGGCCGCCCGCTGACCGGCCGACTGTTCGACGACCTGCGCCGTCTGCTTAATGACCCCCAGCGCCCCGGCTGCTGGATCGGCTACTTCAGCTACGACATCGCCGAACGCATCGAACCCCGCAAACTCCGTCGCCGCCCGCCCGACGACCGCGGCTGGCCGCTCGTCGCGCTGGGCTGGTGCCCCGATACCACCGAGTTTCCAGCCGCCGACCCCCCGCCCGCTGATCCGCACACGCAGATCCACCATCCGCCGCCGCAACTCACCAGCACCTGCCCGACGCGCGACGACTATCAACGGGCCGTCCGGCGCGCCCTCGATTACATCGCCGCCGGAGATGTGTTCCAGGTCAACCTCACCCAGCGATTCAGCGGACCCTATGGCGGCGCTCCCCGTGCCCTGTTCGATCAACTCGCCGCCGTCAGCCCCGCCTGGTACGGCGCGTACCTCGAACTGCCCGATGGCCGAGCCATCTGTTCGACCTCGCCCGAGCTGTTCCTCGACGTCCGCGATCGCCACATCGTCACGCGCCCCATCAAGGGCACGCGCCCAATCGACGTACCCGCCCGGATGCTGCGTGATTCACCGAAAGATGCCGCCGAACTCACCATGATCGTCGATCTGCTGCGCAACGATCTTGGCCGCGTGTGCGCCTATGGCTCCGTCCGCGTCACTGAGACGCGCACCATCGAAACCCACCCCACGATTCATCACGCCGTGGCGACGATCGAAGGCGACTTGCATCAGGAACACGACACCGTCTCCCTGCTCCGCGCCACGCTCCCCGGCGGATCGATCACCGGCGCCCCCAAGGTGCGCGCCATGCAGATCATCGATGAACTCGAACCGGTCTCCCGCGGCCCGTATTGCGGCTGCATCGGCGTGATCAGCCGCGATCAAGCCACCCTCAACATCGCCATCCGCACCATGCTGCTGACGCCCGATCCGGAGCACGCAGATCAGTACACGCTCGATTTCTCCGTTGGTGGCGGCATCGTGGCCGACTCGGATCCCGCCGCGGAATATGACGAAACCATCGACAAAGCGCAGGCCATGCTCCAGGCGCTCCGCCAATCCGACCCCCAGTCGCCGCATGATCCACATAATTGACGCCAATTCGCCCCGCCACGACGATAGCCGATCATGAAGGTCTTCCTCGATGGACATTTCGTCGACGACACCGACGCCGGCGTGTCCGTTCACGATGCGGCCATGCAACACGCCGTCGGCCTGTTCGAAACCATGCAGGCGTTCGACGGGCGCGTCTTCCGCCTCGAAGCCCACCTGCAGCGGCTGATCGATAGCGCCCGCCTGCTCGGTCTCACCCAGCGTCTGCGGCTTGACCCTCTGTGCGAAGCTGTCGAACTCACCCTCCATGAAAATGACTTGACCGAAGCGCGCGTCCGCCTCACCGTCACCGGCGGCAACCTGTCGCTCCTCGCAGTCGCCCGCGGCAAGTCCCAGCCCAACACCCACGAACCCACTGTCATCATCACCGCGCACGAACCGACGCTGTATCCGCCCGGCTTTTTCGACAACGGCGTCAGCGTCATCATTGCCGATCCCAAATCCAATCCATTTGAGCCCACCGCCGGCCACAAGACGCTGATCTATTGGTCACGCCTCCAGTCACTCACCGCCGCCGCCGCGTCGCAGGCCGGCGAGGCGCTCTGGTTCAGCGTGACCAATCACCTGTGCGGTGGGGCGGTCAGCAACGCAATCCTCGTCAGGGATCAACAGTTGATCAGCCCGATCGCACGCGGAGAAGAAGCCGACGGCGCCATCGCCTCGCCCGTCCTGCCCGGCATCACCCGCGCCGCCGTGCTCGAACTCGCCGAACAGGCCAACATCCCCATCCACCGCCGCATGCTCAGCATCTCAGACGTCCTCGAAGCCGACGAGCTGATGCTCACCAATAGTTCCTGGCAGATCCTGCCCGTCGTCCGCGTCGAATCCGAAACCATCGGCGACGGTACGCCCGGCCCGATCACGCTGCAACTGCGCGACGCCCTGCTCAAATCCATCGAATCCGAATGTCGCGCCACCGATGAAATCACCGATGCGGACGACGACGCTTGACCGACCACCGCACTGCATCCAATCCCGTGCGTGAGCCCACCAATACCCTCGTCTTCCACGCCGGCGCGCTCGGCGACAGCATCATCATCTGGCCCCTGCTGCGCACATGGGCCGCCGCCGGCCCGGTCACCTTTATCGCCCCGGCGTCCCGCGCCGAACTTGCCGCGACCTGGATCGACAACGTCTGTGCCCGTGACGGCGACGCCGCGCCGTGCAGCCGCCTGTTCGCCGAGGGCGCTGCTAATGACATCGATCCATCACTGGCGTTGACGCTCGCCGACGCCCGTCGCGTGATCAGCTACCTCAGCGACGGTCGAGACACGTGGGCCGACAACATCAGATCGCTGACCCCACACGCCGCACTCGCATGCATTCAGCCCAACCCCCCGGCCGGCGCCACCGTGCACGTCCTGAACCATCAGCGACAACAACTCACCGAGCAGGGCCTTGCCTCCGATCCCATTGAACCCAGCCGCCGCAACAACCCCACCGGCCCCATCGTCATTCACCCCGGCAGCGGCGGCTGCGCCAAGTGCTGGCCGGCCGACCGATTCAGAGCGCTGATCGAACAACTACAGGAACTCAACCGCCGCGCCACCGTTGTGCTCGGACCGGCTGAGCGCGACTGGTGGCCCGCTGACCGCGTCCAGCTCTGGCGCGATCGATTCAATATCGCCGAGCCCGACAATCCGGTCCGCCTCGCCCAACTGATTGCCGACGCCGCCCTCTTCATCGGCAACGACAGCGGCCCCACCCACCTCGCCGCCCAGCTCGGCATCCCTACCGTCGCGATCTTTGGCCCGACCGATCCCGCCGTCTGGTCACCCACCGGCCCGGCCGTCACCGTCCGCGCACCCCCCTCGCCGGGACCCATCGAGCAACTGTCCGTCACTCAGATACTCACCGCGGTCCAATCGATCCTCTGCACCCGCTAAGCGATTGACGCCACATCTATAGTGTCCACCACGTTGACCGACACGACGGCACGTTGGTCAGTGAACGCACAGGGGCGTTTTCCGATATCGCACGCGCGTACATCACAATTGGCGATATTGCAGAATGCGACGAATGGATGCAGAC
>NYZD01000180.1 GCA_002685935.1 Planctomycetaceae bacterium
CGGGTGTAGTGGGCCTGTCCGGCTTTGGATGAGGCGTAGATGGCGCGCTCGGGGATGCCGTAGTGGCCATCGATGGATCCGATGTTCACGATGCGGCCGGCGGCTTGTTCGATCATGGCGGGGACGGCGGCGCGGCAGCAGAGGATGGTGGTGCGGAGGTTGCGATCGAGGACGGCGTCGACATCTTCCATGGCGATGTGAACGGCGTCGTTGTTCTTGGGCTTGCCCCCGGCGGCGGCAATGTCCCCGCCGGCGTTGTTGACGAGGATGTCGAGTCGGCCGAAGCGATCGTGGATCTGTTTGACAGCGTCGTCGACGGCGGCGGGGTCGTTGAGGTCGGCGAAGACGGTGAGGACGGGGACGCCGAGCTGTTCAAGTTCGGCGGCGACGTGGGTGGTGGAGGGCGCTTCATCGAACTCGGCGGGGGTGCGGTCGGATCGGGAGTGGAGGACGACGGACGCGCCGCATCGGGCGAGGCGTTCGACCATGGCGCGGCCGAGTCCGCGGGCGGAGGCGGTGACCCAGGCGACCTGTCCGGCGAGCATCTGGGGATCGATGGCTTTCATGGGGTGCATCGGAACGCGAGAGGGGGTAAGAGTCAAATCGAATGGAGGTGTGGGCGGAATGGGGTCGGGTTGGTTGACTGGTCGCGTGGTGCGCGGTGCCGGCTGACAGCGGTTCAGTCTTGCCACGTAGCGGTCTCGCGATCACGTGCCTGATTCTATCAGGCCATATTGAGTGGAGGGATGACCGAATGATCAACCACGGCAATGGATCACGGATCCTTAAACAAAGGCTTAATTTCGCACTTGGGAAGTGCCCGGCGAAGTGCCGCAATCCCCGCGTTCGTCACCTGAACGCAGTCGATATTCAAGCGCCGCAGACTCTTCAGCCCCGCCAGCTCCATGAGTCCCGCGTCCGTTATTCGGGTACCCTCAAGGTCCAGCTCGCGCAGGTTCTTCAACCTGGTCAGTTCCTTAAGGGACCCGTCTGTCACTTCGGTGATGCTGAGGTCCAAGTCTTGCAGGTTCTTCAGCCCGGTCAGCTCCTTGAGGCCGTTGTCCGTCACGTCGGTGCCTGCAAGATTCAACCAGCGCAGACGCATCAACCCCGTCAGCTCTTTCACGCCCTCGTCTGTCACTTTGGTACCGGAGATATGCAACGAGTGCAGGTTCTTCAATCCCGCCAGTTGCTTGAGACCCGTGTCCGTCACGTCGGTGCCGCCAAGCATCAAGTGCTGCAGGTCCTTTAGCCCCGCCAGCTCTTTGAGGCCCTCGTCCGTCACCTGGGTGATGGAAAGGTCGAGCCAGCACAGATTCGTCGACCCGGCCAGCTCTTTCACGCCCCTGTCAGTGACTTGCGTATCTGTAAGGTCCAACCAGCGCAGACCCGTCAGCCCGGCCAGCTCCTTGAGACCCTCGTCCGTGACTTGCGTGTAAGTAACGTCCAACATGCGCAGATTCGTCAGCCCGGACAGCTCCCTGAGGCCTGTGTCCGTCACGTTGGTGCTGCCAAGGTCCAACTCCTGCAGATTCTTCAATCCGGCCAGCGCCTTGAGGCCCGTGTCCGTGACTTGGGTGAAGCCAAGGTGCAGCCTGCGCAGATTCTTCAGCCCGGCGAGCTCCTCGAGGCCCTTGTCTGTCACCTTGGTGTGCGAAAGGTTTAACGCCTGCAGGTTCTTCAGCCCGGCCAGTGCCTTGAGGCCCGTGTTCGTTACGCCGGTGCCCCAAAGGTCCAGCGTTTGAAGGCTCTCTAACCCGGCCAGCTCCTGTAATCCCACGTCCGTAACCTGGGTTGCGGCGAGGTCCAACGTCTGCAGATTCGGCAGGCCCGCCAGCACCGCGAGGCCCATGTCCGTCACGTCGGTCCCGCCGAGGTACAAAGCATGCAGGTTCTCCAGCGCGGCGAGTTCCTTCAGGCCAGCGTCGGTGACGTCGGTGTCCCAGAGTATCAGCGTCTGGAGACGCACCAACCCGGCGAGCTCCTTCAAGCCCACATCCGTCACGGCCGTGTTTGAAAGATCCAGGCCGAATGGCGTGCCGGGGTCCGGAAGGTCGGCCAGCAAACCTTCACGCCACACATCGATCTGAATGCGGGCAGGTCCTCCGCCCCATGTGACGCCTCGGAAGCAAATCTCGGGACTGTGTCCTCATCAATGTGCAGCCAACCCGATTTCGCGCCGGCCGCTTCCCATTGTTCCGTGATGAACGCGGGCGACAGGCGCGGAGCGGATTTCCCGGCTGAGTTCTCGGCGCATGGATAGACCATGGTCAGCATCGCGATGGCGATGACGTGGGCACGGATCGACGGGGTCCAGCGGGAAGTTGCAACGTTCATCCGACCACTCCAGGTGAGGCCCGGTAGCGCCGCCGGGCGGCTGGGACGCCAAGGGGAAGCGGAATCTGCGCCGGGTTGGCTGAGGACCGTCCCCGGTCATTGGATTGTCCGGCCCGGGGGCGTGAAGATCAAGGACTTGCAGTGGGTCCGCACGATGTGGGGCAGGTGCGGGACGAGATGTGGGAGCCGCAGCTGAGGACCTTGGCTTCGATCACAAGGGGGACGTTATACTCGCGGGCGTATAATCGCAGGAGCATCGGTATGAGCGGTCTGGATCATCCCTGGGCGGGCGTGTTCGCGGCGACGTTGTGCCCGTTTCATGAAGATGAATCGATCGACGAGGCGGGGTTGGCGTCATACATGTCGGAACTGGCGGGGGGGGGGGGCATCAAGGGGCTGGTGTGCAACGGGCATACGGGGGAGATCATGTCGCTTCGGCCGGGGGAACGGGCGGCGGTGACGCGGGGAGTGCGAGCGGCGGTGGATCGAACGAACAAGCAGGTGAAAGTGATCTCGGGGGTATCGGCGGAGGGATCGCTGGAGGGAATCGATCATGCGTCGGCGGCGAAGGCCGCGGGGGCGGATGCGATCTTGTTGATGCCGCCGCACCACTGGCTACGGTTTGGGCGGTCGGCGCAGACGGCGGTGGGATTTATTGAGGATGTGTCGGAGGCGGACGTGCCGATTGTGGTGCATCAATATCCGGCGTGGACGAAGGCGGGGTATACGCTGGACGAGATGAAAGCGATGGTGCGGATTCCGCAGGTGGTGTGCATCAAGATGGGCACGCGGGATATGGCGCGGTGGCTGTGGGACTACGAGCAGTTGAAGGCGGTGAACGATGAGGTGACGATCATCACATGCCATGATGAGTACCTGCTGCCGACGCTGCTGGAGGCTGGAGACGGGGCGCTGATCGGGTTTGCGGGGTTTGCGCCGGAGCTGATGGTGGACCTGGTGCATGCGTGTTTGGAGGGGGACCTGGCAAAGGCGAAGGCGGCGCAGCAGACGGTCGCGCCGCTGGCGCGGTTGATTTATGGTTTTGGTGAGCCGGGCAGCGGGGCGCATCAGCGGATGAAGGTGGCGCGGTGGTTGATGGGGCGATTTGCGTCGCCGCATTTCCGTCGGCCGATGCGTCCGCTGGTTGATTCGGAGATCGAGAAGCTGCGCGAGGGACTGCGGGCGATTGGGTATCCGGTGGTGAGATAGAAGCGATTGGGGGAACGAGCGTGTCGGCTGCGCCCCCCCACTGCTGCTGAGCGCGACGTAACTTTCGGTTGCTGCGCGCGAGCGTGCGGCGGTACCGCGTTGACTTGCGGGGTTCGAGGCCCTGAAAGTTGGGAACATGATGAGCGCGTTGAGCGATGTTGAACCTGTTTGGCCTGATCCGTTGCCGATTCCGGATGAGCCATTGCGGGTGGCGATGATCGGGGCGGGGAAGCGGGCGCGGTGGACGTATCTGCCGGTGTTGGCGAAGTTGTCGCCGTGGGTGGATCTGGTGGCGGTGTGCGATCCGGCGCGGGATGCGGCGGATGATTATGCGGCGCGGATTGGGGGGCGGGCGTATTACGATCTGGCGGCGTTGGTGGCGGATCGGCCGATGGAGGCGTGCGTGGTGGTGACGCCAGCGACGATGCAGTATGCGGTCAACATGTATCTGATCGAGCATGGGGTGCATGCACATACGGAGACGCCGTGGGGGAATCTGGTTTGCCAGGCGCGGGGGATGGTGGAAGCGGCGCGGGCGCAGGGCGTGGTGATTCGTGTGGGGGAGAATTTTTTCCGGACGCCGATTGATCGGTTCGCGCAGACGGTGCGGGATAGCGGGTATCTGGGTCGAATCGGGCGGATCATCAGTTACGCGGATCACACGGGGTATCACAACAATTCGCGGTGGATCCGGTTTGCGGGTTGTCATCCGGATTGGTTGCAGTGCCTGGACCATGGGATGGACGTGACGCCGATGCTGCGGAATGGGAATCGGGTGGCGCGGGAGGATTTCGGCGCGCGGTTCTTTCATTTTCCCAATGACTTTCTGGTGAACGACATCACATCGGGGCTGGGCAAAGGATTGCTGGGCCGGCATGCGCGGCCGGGGTATACCGAATGGCATGGTGAATGCGGGACGCTGATGTATCGGGCGACGTCGCCGGCGTGGGCGGATTCGGAGGCGGAATTGCGGCGGGTGACCCCGGAGGCCCCGAAGCAGGAGGCGGGAGCGGATGCGCCGATGGATTCGTTGCCTTCCGGTGAGGTGGTGGACGTGTCACCCCTATCGATTGGGTTGCAGGGTCTGGAGTGGTCACGAGTGACAGCGGCGACATCGGCGGGGCGCATTGAGTACGTGAATCGTTTCGCTGAGTATCTGGCGGACGTGCCACGGCACGAGCCGATCATCGGGCAGTCGCGCAAGGAGCGGACGGCGATCGCGGATCACGTGGTTGATTTCGCGGCGGCGGTGAAGGGGTTGCGGAACAGTGAGTTTTCGCCGGAGGATGGGTTGATGTCGCAGATGATGACGGTGGGCGCGCGGGAGTCGGCGCTACAGGACGGGAAGCGGATTGCGCTGCCGATCGAGGGTGATCTGGAAGTGGACGCGATCATCCGGGGGCAGTTGCGGGAGACATTGGGCGCGGACCCAATGGATGTGGAGGCGATGCTGGCGCTGAGTCAGGTGAATCGTTAAACCGAATCCAATTGCGGAGCTAGACCATGGCGGCGGGCGATCGCAGTCCGAGTGAGGCGCGAACGTTCACGGATGAACAGACGGGCGCGGCGGTGCGGCGGGTGACGGATCAGGCGTGCATCCATCATCATCCGTTCTACTATCTGCCGGCGTATGACGATGCGATGCGGCGGCTGGTGTTCGTGTCGTACCGCACGGGACGGGCGGAGGTGTTTTGCGAGGAGCGTGCGACGGGGGAACTGTTGCAGCTGACGGATTGTGCGGAGCTGGCGGCGTTTTCGGTGCATCCGAGCTATGGGGGGGACTACGTTTATTACTGTGCGGGGACGCGGGCGTGCCGGGTGAATACCGAAACGTTTGAGGAGCAGACGCTGGCGGAATTCGGCGACGTGTCGATGCGCGAGGCGGGCATGGTGGGCGCGGCGATGGGGACGACGACGTTGAGCGGCGACGATCGGTATTGGGCGGTGCCGGTGCGGGTCGGTGAGGTATCACGGTTTTATGTGATTGATACGTCGAGCGGCGGGCATGAGGTGATCCTGGAGGCGAACAGCATCGGGCATCCGCAGTTTCACCCGACGGACCACACGCTGCTGCGCTATGCGAAGGGTTTCGATGAAAGAATCTGGGTGGTGAACCGGGACGGGACGGGGAATCGCCTGGTGTACGAGCGGGATGCGGCGGCGCGGGAGTGGATCGTGCACGAGATGTGGCGACCGGGCTCACGGGAGATCATCACGACGCGGTGGCCGCGGGGGTGCATTGGAATTGACGTGGACACGGGGGCGGTGCGGCGGGTGACGGATTTCAATGCGTGGCATCCGGTGATCAATCGAGCGGGGACGCTGATGTGCGCCGACACGGTGTATCCGGATATCGGTTTGCAGTTGTTCGATCCGCTGGACGGGGTAGGCGAGCCGCGTGCGCTTTGTTTGACGCGGTCGTCGAATGAAGGGAAGCACTGGGATACGGATCACTGCCCGTACGATGATGAGGATTTCAAGGCGGGCACGCGGCAGGTGTACGCGCCGCAGCATACACATCCGCATCCAAGTTTCAGTCCGGACGGGCGGTTGGTGGTGTTCACGTCGGATTGCGGGGGGCATAGTCAGGTTTATGAGGTGGCGGTGACGGTGTGAAATGTCGCCGATTACGTGGATGATCGTTGCGGTGTGATATGATCCCGGGACGTTTGGCCGCGGGAGGCGCGGGCGCATCGCCTTTCGCGGACCGGGGGCGTCGGGAGTGCGGTTCACCTGGGACAGGTCGGCATGGAAGCCAGCCTTAAGGAAGATTGATCACGTGCCCGCGATGATTGTTCGATTCAGTCTGTACGGTTTTCTGAAGAACCAGCGCTACTTCGAACCTTTCTTGTTTCTGGCGTTTCTGGACAAGGGCCTGGACTTCACGGACATCGGCCTGCTGATCGCGGTACGAGAACTGACGACGAACGTGCTTGAGATTCCGTCGGGCGCGGTGGCGGACGTGATCAGCCGGCGATGGTCGATGATCCTTTCTTTCGCGGCGTATATCGCGGCGTTTCTTGCGCTCGGTTTGGCAGATGATATGAGTCTGTTGTACGTGGGGATGTTGTTGTTCGGGGTGGGTGAGGCGTTTCGCAGCGGCACGCACAAGTCGATGATCTTCGCGTGGCTACGCAGTGAGAATCGTGAAGACGAACGCGTGAAGGTGTACGGCTACACACGTTCATGGAGCAAATATGGGTCGGCGGTTTCGGTCGCGCTGGCGGCGCCGATCGTGATGGTGACCGATCGCTACGAGTGGATCTTCTTCGCGGCGATCATTCCGTATCTGTTGAACATGATCAATTTGATTGGGTATCCCAGGGCGCTGGATGAGATCGAGGGCAAGGCGGCGTCGTTGCCGGAGGTGTTCGGACACATTGTCAGCACGTTGCGGGAATCGATACGTCGGCCGCGCTTGCGTCGACTGTTCTTTGAGTCGATGGGGTTTGACGGTGTGTTCACGGCGACGAAGGATTACCTGCAGCCGGTGTTGGCGGCACTGGCGTTGACGGTGGCGGCGTCGTGGATCGTGGTTGAGGGCTGGTCGGAAACGCAGCGGGAGGCGCTTCTGGTCGGGCCGGTCTACATTGTGTTGCACGTGTTGAGTGGGATGGCGAGTCGGCGATCGCACGTGGTCAGTGACCGGGCGGGGCATGAGGATCGCGCGGCGCGCTGGATGTGGGGCGTGTCGGCGTTGGTGTTTGTGGGGCTGACGGTTTCGGGGGTCAGGGGATGGCTGATCGGGATGGTCGTCGGTTTTGTGGTGCTGCACGTCCTGCACAATCTGTGGCGGCCGGTGTTGATCAGTCGATTCGACACGCACGGTGACGCGGGGCGGGGGGCGTCGCTGCTATCGATTGAGAGTCAGGCGCGTCGACTGGCGACGATCATCATTGCGCCGGTTCTGGGGTTTGCGGTGGATCAAGCGACGGCGGCGGATGGCTTGAGTCCGTGGTGGCCGGTGGGCGCGATCGGTCTGGTGTGTTCGGTGCTGTTCTTTGCGACGAGTTTTCGAGGCAAGGCGGTCCGATGCGATCAGGGGTCCGGGGAATCATGAACCGGTAGGATGACTGCCGACCCCTTGTAGTTTTCGCATGCCGGGGAATTCATATTGGTCGAGGAAGCCAGTGCGGTGGGCGTGGCCGACGATTCGGGTCCAGGCGCGGTAGGCGGTTGGGCTGGCGAAGTTTCCGGATTGGTTCCACCACATGTCGTCAAGCCAGGCCTCGGTGAGGGCCATGAAGCGCGGGTCGGCGGTACGTTCGTGTCCGACGGCGAGGGCGACGGCGAACTTGATGCCGGGGAGGTGACCGTCCTGACGGGCGGAATCGACGGCGGCGTCGGCGAGGTCGAGGATGAACGTTTTTAGCCAGGCGTCGACATCGGCGCGGCCGGACATGGTGGCGTAGTGGTCGACGCCGTCAATCATGGCGCAGTAGCCGAAGATGCCGTCGATGATCTGGCGGTGCAGTGACTTGCGGTCGTCGCCGGCCGAGAGGTTGACGGCACCGGTAAAGCCGACGCGGTCGTAGTCCATGAGGTACTGGACCATTTCTTCGAGGAGGGGGACGAAACGCTGCTCGCCGGTGATGTCGACGAGGTGGGACAGCAGGAGGATGCTCCATCCGATCTCGCGGTTGAAGCCCCAAAGCACTTCGCGCTGTTCAGCGCTATCAAAGAATTCGATCGTCTTATCGCCGAGGGCGAGGGCCACTTCGAGCACATCGGGGTCGGCGGTGAGGCAGTAATATTCGAGCAGTCCCTGGGTCCAGAAGTGGCTGGGGTAGGCGCCGGTGGAGGTGTGGCGGGCGGAGTGGGCGGGGGTGGCGCGGTGAATCCATTTGTGGTCGGAGTAGTGCAGGAAGTCGACTTCGATGTTGTGGCGGACGTTGAGGCGGAGCATGGGCCAGATGTTGTGGCTTCCGGTGCGCATCAGTTCGCCGCAGAAGGCGTGGATGCAGTCGTATTCATTATTGAGCCAGACGGGCTCATGGCAGTCGAGGTAGGTCTGGGAGGGCTGGCCGGTGGGCCAGACGCGCGGGATCTCGGGGAAGCCGGACAGTGGATGGACGAGGTGGCTCCCGGAGCAGGAGTATGCCCCCTTGTAGAAGGAGTCGGTGTCGCCGACGTCGAACTTGGTGTTGGGGGTCTGCATGCTGGCGAAGCCGCGGGTGGTGCGTTCGAAGCGGACGTGTTGGCCGTGGGGCATGGCCTTGTCCTGTTCGAATTCGGCGCAGTGGGCGATCCAATCGGGTTTGACGGCGGCGCGGCCCTCGTGGATGAGGGCGCCGAGGGCGGCGGCGACGCCCTGGGGGGCCTGGCGGGGGGCGTTGGAAACCTTGCCGACCTTCTTCTGGGGTGAGGCTTCATCGCTTTGGACGAAGGCGAAGGCCATGACCTGGCGGTGGGATCGCCCCTGGGGCAAGTCGAGGGTGGGTTTGCCCGCGGGCCAGAATTCGAAGCCAAGCTGTGCATCGCGGCTGAGCAGGCGGTTGGGTTGGGTGCGATGGAAATCCTGCATCTGGGCGTAGACGGCGCGACCGCCGGCGGCGACGCCGAGCCAGTCACCGGTGTCGATCAGGGGCGGGTGGAGGTAGGCCGGGTAGTCGATGTCGTCGAGGAGCATGGCGGGGTCTTCGACGTAGGGTTCGCCGCGGACCTCGTCGGCCATGATGGAGACGGGATTGGGATTGAACACGTGGCGGCTGACGTAGAACAGGTCGTAGTTCTGCTGGAGGAAGTGTCGCTCGGTCTGACCGGTCAGGGACCAGTCGACGTCGAGGGCCATGCGATCGATGGCGATGGATTCGGAGTTGGGTTCGAGATTGAAAAAGTGGTAGTCGAGGCGAAGGGTGGTCCAGCCGGTCCACAGTTCGACGTCGAGACGGTAGTTGAGTTTGCGGAGGCCGGCGGTGGTGACGTGCTCGCCTTCGATGCGGACGCGGGCGCGGAGGGGGGATTGCTCGAGCACGCGGATGGTACGTTTGGATTCGTGTTGGGTGTTGGCATCGTCGACGCGGAATGTGAGCTTGGCGGGGTCGTTGAGATAGGTGTGGCCGTCGGATTCGATGTGCTGGATGGGGCCGGGTCCGGTGGCGGCGAGGGTGGCGGTTAGTTTGCCGTTGGAGAGGGTCCAGGTGTCACCGTCCTGCTGGATGGTGACGGGTTGATCGGGCGCGGGGGCGGGGTCGAAGGAGACGACGTGCTCGCCGGCCTGGTGCGCGCCGAAGGAGATCAAGGCCCACCGGGCGGAGCCGTCGGGCCAATTGACGAAGGGGCGACAGTGGGCGGGTCGAGGATCGCCGGTGGGAGCGGTGACGGAGATGTTGGCCGGGTCGGTGAGGATGCCTTTGGGGAAGGGGACACCGATTGAGACGGGCAGGCCGGTGGTGGTGTCGTCACCATAGGCGACGTCGATGACGGGCAGTGCGGCGTTGGACATGACAGATTCCTTTCGCGGCGCAGGTGGGGCCAACGGTAAGGGGTCGGGGGGAATACCGGGGCAGGTAGGATAGTCGGGAAGCGGGCGGCTGCCCAGATGCGGTGTAGGCGGCGGCGGAGAGGACACGAGGCGGGTGATGGCGTTAGGATGGGCGCATCAAGTCAATGGGCTTAAGTGGAGTCGCCGTGCATCGTGAAGCGCTTTTTGTATCGGGACGGGGGGGGTATTTCCGGTATCGGATCCCGGCGCTGGCGGTGACGGGGGACGGGACGGTGCTGGCGTTCTGCGAGGGTCGACGGACGAACGGCCGGGATGATGATGAGATCGATCTGTTGCTGCGGCGGAGCACGGACGGCGGGGTGACGTGGGGTCCGGTGCAGAAGGTGGCGAGCGACGGGGACCACACGTGTGGGAATCCGTGTGTGGTGGTGGATCGTGAGACGGGGGTGGTGTTTTTGCTGTGGTGTCGAGATTGTCAGGACGTGTTGGTGTGTCACAGTGATGATGCGGGGCGGACGTGGAGCGAACACACGGACATGACGGCGGAGGCAAGGCCGTTTGAGCGGTGTTACGTGGGCACGGGACCGGGGCACGGGATTCAGTTGCGGGGCGGGCGGTTGCTGGTTCCATGTTGGGTGGATGAGCCGGAGGGTCCGGTGACGTGGCGTGATCCGCCGCCGAACTGGGGGCCGGTGCAAAGTTCGTATTGTGTTTACAGCGACAATCACGGCGCGACGTGGAGATGTGGAGAGAGATTAGCGCACAACAAGTCTGACGAGTGTGAGGCGGTGGAGCTGAGTGACGGTCGTGTCTACATGACGCTCCGGGCGCGGCCGTTACCGGGGCGGCGGGGCTTTGCGACGAGCGATGACGGGGGGAGGACATGGTCGGACGTGCAGCTTGATTCGGCGGTGGCGGATCCGGATTGCCAGGGAAGCATCGTGCGGTATGAGGGACGGCGCGTGCTGCTGGCGAATCTGGACGGTACGGAGCGGCGGGCGAATCTGACGATACGGTTGAGGGAGGATGAATGCGCGAGCTGGGCGGCGGCTCGGGGA
>NYZD01000181.1 GCA_002685935.1 Planctomycetaceae bacterium
GAGATCGGCTCGATCATCGACGTCACCGCCTTGATCGTCTCACGCAACTGACGCGCGTAATACGTGCTGATCTCGTCCAGCACCTCACCCAGCTTGCCCGATTCCTCGCCCGCGCTCATCATCTGCACCACGCTCCGCGGCAACAGCGCCGTGTGCGCCAGCGTCTGACAGATCTTCTTGCCCTGCTTCACCGCGATGTGAACCCCCCGCCACAGCCGCTGGTAAAGCTGATTGCCCGAGATGTCGCCCGTGATCGCCAGCGTGTCCAGCATCGGCACGCCCGCGTTCACCAGCTCACCCATCGTCTGAAGCGAACGACTGATGTATAGCGCACGGAACATCCGACTCAACAGCGGAATCCGCAGCTTCGCCCGATCCCACCACGAACGCCCTACCTCCGTACGAATAAACGTCACGAACAACCCAATCCCCACGACCATCCCGATCAGCACCGCCCACCAGTACGCCACCATGAACGCCGACAACGCCATCAGAAACACCGTCGGGCCCGGCAGGATCTCTTCCTTGCCCACGAACACCACCGTGAACTTCGGCAACACCCAGGTCAGCAGGAAAATCGTCACCCCCACCGCCAACGTCAGAATCACGCCCGGATAAATCAGCGCCCCCAGCACCATCGACCGCGTCTCCGCCTGCTGCTGCAGGTACGCCGCGATCCGGTCCAGCATCTGCGCAAACGAACCGCTCATCTCCGACGCCCGAACCATGTTCACGTACAACGCGTTGAACTGCTTCGGATGCCGAGCCAGCGCGTCGGAAATGCTCTTGCCCGACTCCACGTCCTGCTTGATCTCAACCAACAGCGCCTTGAACCGTGGATTCGTCGCCTGATCCGCGATGCCGTCCAGCGCCTCGCGAATGCTCACCCCCGCCCGAATCATCACCGCCAACTGCGTTGTGAAGCTGTGAACGTCCTTCGTGCTCGGCCCGCTCGTGTGATTCATCGCCCGCAGCCGGTCCAGGAAACTCCGAGCCACCGAGGCCACCACCGTCACGTTGACCGGCTGAATGCCCTGCGCCCGCAACTGCTGCGTCGCCGCCACCGCTGACGATGCGGTGATCACGCCGCCCGTCATCTCGCCCGTCGCCGTCGCGGTCTGGTATCGATAATGAGGCATGTCGCTTCAACTCCTGCAGCTCTTCTTACGCCGCTAAGTGTTTCTGAAGTTTCTCAGGATGAACCGCCCGCGCCACCGCATCCTCCCGGCTGATCATCCCGTTGAAGTACAACTGCGATATCGCGTTATCCAACGTCTGCATCCCCAACGCGCGATTCGTCTCGATCACCGTGTTGATCTCGAACGTCCGATTCTCACGAATCAGGTTCCGCACCGCCGGCGTCGCCACCAGAATCTCCAGCGCCGGCGCCATGCCCGGCTGATCGGCCCGCTTGAATAGCTGTTGAGAAATCACCGCCTGCAGCGTGTTCGCCAGCATCGCCCGAATCTGGTTCTGCTGGTCCGCCGGGTACATGTCGATCACACGCTCGATCGTCGACGCCGACGAGTTCGTGTGAAGCGTCGACAACACCAGATGCCCCGTCTCCGCCGCCGTGATCGCCGCCGCCGTCGTCTCCAGGTCGCGCATTTCGCCCACCAGAATGATGTCCGGGTCCTGACGCAACGCATGACGCAGACCGCTCGCGAACGTCGGCACGTCCGCCCCCAGCTCCCGCTGCTCGATCACGCACTGCGCCGATTTCATCGCGTATTCAATCGGATCCTCCAGCGTCAGAATGTGCTTCTGCTCTCGCTCGTTCATCGCCTGAATCATCGAGGCCAGCGTCGTCGACTTGCCGCTGCCCGTCGCCCCCGTCACCAGCACCAACCCGCGCGGCAGATGCGTCAGCTTGGAAATAATCTCCGGAAGGTTCAGTTCCTCCAGCGCCGGAATGTCCTCCTTGATCGCACGCATCGCGATGCCCAACGTCTTGCGCTGCACGTGAGTGTTCACACGGAAGCGACCCAGCCCCTCCACCGCGTACGAAAAGTCCGCGTCCTTCAGCTCGCCGAACTCCGAACGCTGGCGATCGTCCGTCATGTGACGAAACATCGCGTCCACCTGCTCCGGGGTAATCACCTCGTACCCCTCCAGCGGCGACATCACCGTGTGCACACGCAGCATCGGCTGATGCCCCGCGATCAGATGAACGTCCGACGCGTCCGCCGCCATCGCCTTGTGAAGAATCTCATCGATATTCATCGCTTCCCTGCTCCTGGATGTTTCACATGAATCCCGTTCATGCCCGTGACCTCAAATCGTGCTCTGCGTCGCACGCAGAATCTCCTCGACCGTCGTGATGCCCTCCGACACCTTCCGAAAACCATCCACCCGCAATGTCGTCATGCCCCGCTCGATGCACATGCGCCGAAACTCCGCCACGTTCGGGCTGCCGATCACCGCGTCACGCAACACATCATCCATCACCAACATCTCATACAACCCGACTCGACCCGCGTACCCCGTGTCGTGGCAACGGTTGCACCCCTTGCCCTTGAACAACTGATCCGCCGCGATCCCATGCATCGACAGATGTTCCGCCGTCGCGTCGTCCGGCTCGATCGGCTCCTTGCAATGCTCGCAGATCCGACGCACCAGGCGCTGCGCCAGCACCGCGTTGATCGCTCCGGCCAGCAGATAAGGCTCGATCCCAATGTTGCTCAACCGCACCACCGACGACGGCGCATCGTTCGTGTGCAACGTCGACAACACCAGGTGGCCCGTCAGCGCCGCCTGCACCGCGATCCGCCCCGTCTCCTCATCTCGAATCTCACCAACCATGATCACGTCCGGGTCCTGACGCAGCAGACTCCGCAGCGCCGCCGCGAATGTCATCCCGATCCGCTCGTGCGTCTGCACCTGATTGATCCCGTTCAGGTGATATTCCACCGGATCCTCAACCGTCGAGATGTTCAGCTTGTCCCGGTCCATTTGACTGATCGACGCATAAAGCGTCGTCGACTTGCCCGACCCCGTCGGCCCCGTCACCAGCAGAATCCCATGAGGCTGCGAAATCTGATGCTGCCACATCCCCAGCGAATCCTCAGGCATCCCCAGTTCCGCCAACCCCACCTGGATCGACCGCGTGTCCAACACACGCAACACCGCCTTCTCACCCACCGCCGTCGGCAGCGTCGACAAACGCAGATCCAGCTTCCGGCCGTGCACCACCGCGCGAATCCGACCGTCCTGCGGCAGACGCCGTTCGGATATGTCCAAGTTCGCCATGATCTTCAATCGCGACACGATCGCCGCGTGCATCGTGTGCGGCGGGTTCAACCACTCGAACAACACACCATCAATCCGATACCGCACCCGCAGCCGCTTCTCCTGTGGCTCCAGATGAATATCCGACGCCCCATTCCGAACCGCGTCATAAATCAGATAGTTCACAAACCGAATGACCGGCGATTCACCCGCCTGACGTTCCAGGTCGACGCTGTCGTCCTCGTCCTCAACGACCTCGACATCATCTTCCTGGATGTCCTTGATAATCTCGTCGACCGCGATGTCGACGATCTCCTCTTCCGTGAACGCCTCCAGCACCGCCCGAATGTCACTCGCCGTGACAATGACCACCTTCGTCGGCCGACCCAGCTTCCGCCGCACCTCATCCAGCAGAAACAGCCGCTCCACGTCCGTCACGCCCACGATCACACGGCTGCCCGTTTCGTGCACCGGGATGACATTGTTTTCCTTGCAATAATCCGTCCCCAGACGATTCAACAAACGCTCGTCCACCATCTCCGGATCGACCCGCTGAAACGGCAACCCCGCACCATCCGCCAGTGCCTGCTGCACCGCCGCCTCATCCACGCCACGGTCAATCAACACCGCCGCCAGCCGGTTGCCCGGCGACTGCTTGTGCGCCAGCCGCGCTTCATGCAGTTGCGACGCCGTCATCACCCCCTGTTCCACCAGACGATCGCCGACGTCCATCTGCGCTTCGGCGACCTCGTGGGGCGACCACAACTCCGCCAGATCTGCCGGCACATCCACAGGTCCATCCGCCGGACCGTCCGCCGAAACATCCACCGGAATCACCAACGCCACGTCCGTCAGCTCATCGTCCGGCGCTTCCGTCGCCTCATCCGTCGACTCGTCACCAGATGCTTCCACCGGCGCTTCCGCCGCAACATCCGTCAGCTCGTCGCCAGGCACTTCCACCACGATATCCGTCAGCTCGTCACCAGACGCTTCCACCGGCGCTTCCGTCGCATCATCCGTCAGCTCGTCGCCAGGCACTTCCACCACGATATCCGTCAGCTCGTCACCAGACGCTTCCACCGGCACATCCACCGCAGCATCCGAAAACTCAGCGCCAGACCTTTCCACGGGATGATCCATCGGCGCTTCCGTCGGCTCATCGCGAGGTACATCCACTCCCACGTCCACCGCGGCATCCGTCGGCACATCCGCGGGTACATCCACCGGCACACCCGCCGAGAAATCCAACGGCGTCTCGGTCGGGACCTCGATCCGAACCTCCATCGGCTCCGTCGCCGGCGCGTCGATGTCCTCCGACCCGCCCTGCGCTTCGTCCGTCATCACCGAATTGTCCAACCACTCATCAGACATCAGTCCAGCACTCCTTGCCGGCTAGTTCACTTCATTCATCCACAACGTGTACGTGTTCCCCTCCGCCACCAACTCCACCGCGCGAGGCTTGATCGACGCGATCATGAACGAACCCATCCGATCACCCTCACGCACCACCTGATCCGAAATCATCGCCATCGGCGCAGTCCCCGTCATCACCGTCTGAAGATTCATCCGACCCAACTCGTCACGCAGGATCATCTGCTTCTGCTGCTTCTCCTGCTGACGAATCTGCTGCGCCATGCTTATCTGCGCCAACCCATCATTCGGCGTGCCATCCGGCTCGTCCGCCAGATGCGCATATCGAAACGGATTCTTCGCCACGTGCTTCAGCGGCACCTGACGGCTTGTTGGATCATCCAGGAACAGCCGCACCACGTCGTCCGCTTCGTCAAACGCCACCGACAGCGCTTGCGCCGGCGTCGTATCCGTATGACCCGCCGCCCGCTGAAGCTGCGCCAGCGCTTCTTCGATCAACAGCTCCTGCTCGATCATCGTTTGCGGCGCTTCGACGTCTCCCGCCCGACGCATCAGGTACAGCGATCCCGCCGCCAGCGCCACCACGAAACCCATCACAATCGCGCTCTGTGGGATCATCCGACGCGGCGCCTCGATGATCGCATCGTCCGCGTCCAGCCCCAGCAGCGTCGCCGCATTCGATTCGTGAATCGCCCGCGCCGACACCTCTGACGGCGGAAGCCCCAGACCCTCCGCCTCGCCCTCGTCCTGTCGATTCCAGTCTTCCATTGGATTCATGGCCAACCTCACAGTGACGCCAGACGGTCGCCCGCCGGCTCAAAGAAGATCGTCAACGTGAACTTCGCTTCCATCACACCGTCCTCAAACCGCGACCGCTTGATCTTCATCTCGTGGACCCGCGTGATGCGGCTCAACCGCTCCAGGTCAAGCAGGAAACTGTAAAACCCGTCAAAGTCCCCCACGATCTCCATCTTCAGCGGCAACTCGCTGTATCGCTCCGCCTGAATCAACTCCTCCGTCCGCACGCTCCGCGGATTCAAATCGCGCTCCGCCGCCAGCTCCCACACCTCCCGAAGAATCACTTCCACTTCCTTCTGCGCCGGCAGTTTCGCCTCAAACAACGCAATCACTTCGGTCAGCCGTTCGATCTCGCGACCCAGATCATCAATCTGGTGCGTCACCGCCTCCAGCCGACCCAGCTTCTGCTGCTTCGTCGTCACCTCAGACCGCGCCTTCTGGATCTCATCGTTGTTCGGACTGAACACGAACAGATACGCCACGATCGGCATCCCGATCAGCACCAGCAGAAAAATCAGCTCTCGCAATCCAAAACGCATGTCATGCTCCTCGCCCGCTTCAGCGGAACAGGTCATCCCCCGAATCAGCCGCCGCACCCATCGCCGTGCCCGGCTCAGGCGCTTGATCCCGGCGCGACGCCAGCGCCGGCTCGATCAGCCGCGCATCCGCCTCGTCATCCAACGTCATTTCAATCTTGAACCGACGCATCACCAGACCGTCCATCGGCGTCTCCTCGGAGAACACCAGACTCACGTCGCTCAACAGCTCACACGCCCCCAGATCCGTCATGTACTGCGCCACCTGGACGTCCGTCGGCGCCAGACCTTCCACACTCAACGCCACCTGGTAGCGTGTGATCTGCGGTTGAGCCGCGATCGCGTTCAACGCCGCCGCGCTCTTCGACTGCGTATCGATCGCCGCGGTCGTCTTCACCGCCGCCTTCACCACCGGCGCCTGCTTCGTGCTGTCCAGTGTGAACTCCGTCAGACTCACCGTGGGCGGCATCCGATTGATCAACTCCGACAAAATAAACGTCCGCGGCACCGGCTCCACCAGCGTCGCCGTCACCCGCGCCTTCCGTAGCAAATGCTGCTTGCGCTGCTGGAGATCATCAAGCTGCTCGATCCGACGCGCCGCTTCGGTGTAAGACGCGTTCACCTTCTCCTGCTGCTGCGCCACGTCTCGACGCTGCTGCGCCGTGATCACAAACGCCCCCACCACCGCGATCAGCACAATTCCGAACAACGTCAAACAAACAATGTTCGTCCGCTGCTCAACGCGGCGTTCGATGTAATCCTCAGGCAGGAAGCTCATGTCATTTTCTGTCATACCATCACCTCATCGTCCGCCTGCTAGATGCTTACCTTCGACAGACACAGTCCCAACGGCACCACCCAACCCGGCTGCGGGGTGCGCAGATCCACACCCACCGGCGGCTTGCAGTCCGCGTGACGCGCCAGCCGCGCCAGCGGATCACCCACCTGCGCCGGCAAACGCAACGCCTGCGCGATCGCCGCGCACCGTTCCGTACGACGCGCTTCGCCGCCCAAAAAGATCGCGCTCTGCACCGGCTTCTGATTGAACACCGATGCGTGATAGCCAATGCACATCTGTAGCTCATCCACCAGACTGTCCAACATCTCCGTTTCCTCACCCGCCGCCGCGCCAGCCGGCAATTCCAGCGTTGGCTCCGCGCCGCGCCGATCGGCGACCTCCGTCCCGGCCACCGCCACTGTCGGCGCTGTCGCCGGATCGACTGGACACGGTTCAATCGCGCCCGCCGCCGTCAGGCCGTCCGCCGCTTCACCCGCGCCCGATTCCTGCCCGGCCGCCGCGTCCGCCGACTGCCCAACCGCCGCCGCCGCCCGCGCCAGTTGGTCGCCCGCCACTTCAATGATCTTCGCGAATACCAGCGACTTGCCGTGAGCGATCATCGCCTTCGTCGTCCGGTGACCCACATCCAGAAATAGCGTCACTCGGTCCTCATCGCCCGCCCGCCGAAAGCGATGCGCGAACGCCTCCATGACCGCCAGCGGTTCACAATACATCCCCACCACGTTCAGCCCTGCCCGCCGCGCCGCTTGCACGTGCTGCATCACAATCTGACGCGCTGCGACCAGGCAGATCGATTCATGCCGCGCCGCGCCGTTCGTGAACACCTCACCCACCGGCAGGTGACGCGCCACCAGACACGCCGCGTCCACGCCCAACTGTTTTTGCAGTTCCGCCGCGATCTGATCGTCCAACTGCGCCGAGTCCGACTTTGCCAGACGCACGTGCTGAACGAACGTGTGCGCCGCCGGAATCGACAACACCGCGCGACGGCCCTTGAACTGGCCCTCACGCACCAACCGGCGTAACGCTTCAGTGAAATAATCAAGTCGCAGGTTCAGATCGTCACGCACCTCTTCCGGAATCGATTCACTCGCCGCCGCGAGCAGTTCCGGTGGGTCCGCATCACTCACCTGAAGCAACTTCACCGAGTCAGCGCCAAAATCGACGCCGACCGGTCGGACATGATTTTGCGTCCAACCGAAACCCATGAATGCCTCCTGGCACACGCTCCGGGTTCCGCAAGACGCTCAACGCACAGGCGCCGTCACCTCCCCTGGAGGTACTTCGCGATCCCTGCGCGTCGAACTCGGGGCAGTGCGACCACCCACTTCGGGGCTCGTCACTTTGCGCCCCCGCCTTGCGACGGGTATGCCGTTTTCCCGATCCAACGCCTTCACGATACGATTCAGTCAACCCCCCCGACAAATATTTTGTGCCCCCCGCCGCTTCTATTTACCATGCGGCCCGTTATCAGACCCGCATTCCGACCTCCCGCCCGCATTCGGAGACCCACCATGCGCGTCATGGTCATCGGCGCTTCAACCAATCCCCATAAGTTCGGCAACAAAGCCGTCCGCGCCTACCTCCGCCAACACCACGACGTCTTCCCCGTCAACCCCCGCGCCAAAACCATCGAAAATCTCACCTGTTATCCGGACGTCACCCAGCCGCCCGGCCCCATCGATCGCGCCCTGTTCTACCTCCCCCCAGCCCTCGGCCTCACCGTCCTCGATGCGCTCCACCAACGCCGCGACGTCGCCGAGCTCTGGTTCAACCCCGGCTCCGAATCTCCTCAGCTCATCGCCAAAGCCAACTCCCTTGGCTTCGAGCCCATCCAATCCTGCGCCATCATCGACATCGGCGAAACCCCCTGACCATTTCCCCTCCGCAACTCGACCCAATCCCTACACATCGCACGAACCGCCCGACCCCTCCCCGTCACTCCGCGCTCAATCCGATTCTCGCCGCCCGCTGGCCCGCCACCACCGTCCGGGGTACATTCATAATGAGGGATATCGCACCACGTCCGACCACGCATCGGGCGCACGGCAAAGAGAGACATGACGCCATCGCATCCACGTTCCGCCGATCCGTCGGCGCTTGATGTTGGTTCCCACCCCCACATCAAGCCCACCCTCCCCTACCGCGCGCTCGCCGTCATCTGCCTCACCCTCACAATCTACGGCTCCCTCCTCCCGTTCCAGTTCGCCACCCCCGATAACCACAACAACATCATCACCACCGCGCACCACCAGCTCCAGCAACTCCGCTGGCACGTCGGCCCAAACAGCGACCTCGCCCTCAACCTCATCCTCTATATACCCGCCGGCCTCCTCCTCAGACTCGCCATCCGCCGCCGCTGCGGAAACCACCTCCACCAACTCGCCGTCCCCATCATCATCGTCGCCGCCGCCAGCTTCCTCGTCGAGTTCACCCAGACCTTCATGCCCTTCCGCTTCAGCTCCACCACCGACATCACCCTCAACGTCACCGGCGCCGCCGCCGCCACGTGGGTATTCACCACAATCCGCATCACCGCCATCGCCGCTCACGACCTTGGGCGTCGCACGCGCCATCCACTGATCCCAATCCTCACCCGACCCCTCGCCCGATTGATCCTCCCGACCACCATGGTCGCCGGCGTCACCGCCATCTATCTCTCCGGTCACCCCGCGACCCACGCCGCACCCGACCGCGCCAACTTCCTGCCCTTCCTCCACCAGTTCCTCCTCCCCTACGATCAGGCCGTCCTCGCCCTCGCCATCACCGCCGCCGCCTATGCGCTCGCCGCCCTCATGATTCGCGTCGCCCTGCTCACCCTCGCCCGCCGATTCACGCACCGCGCCGCCTTCGATGCCGCCGTCATCATCCTCGCCGCACTGTTCGCGATCGCCGCGGCCTCGCGC
>NYZD01000182.1 GCA_002685935.1 Planctomycetaceae bacterium
CCACGCTGCCGGCTTTGATCGTCAGCGTGATCGATCCATTCTCCGGCTTCTCATTGCTCCACGACACGCTGCCGCTGATGTCGTTGAATCGGCCGTACGTGTTCGACACACCCTTGTGCCGGATCCCGAAGATGACCATCGAGTGCACGCCGTCCACCGTGAAATCCGCCGCGGGCTGCGCCTGCTCGGCCGGCAGATGAATCGCCGTCGCACTCACCGCCACAATCGCAATCAGCCCAACCAACCAGGTACGCCATTTCATGACCGTCTCCTAAAAAAAGGGTGACGCCGATTGCCGGGTCACCAGCCGGGTTGCACTCGGGTTCAACACATGCCGCTGCCGCGGCCACCACGGGCTCATACGACACTCGTGCCCGAACGGATCGGCCCTATTTCAGATCGCCTCACGACGATCGCCCGTAGCGGGGTATCCGCCCTGACGCCCTCCATCATAGGCACACCCCGCCCCGCGCGACCAACCCCCGCCCAGCCGCTAACATGGGGACATGCTCGACACGCCGCTTTCAACATTCGGGCAGACCTCCGCGACGCCCGCGCCGGCCAACCGGATGATGGACGCCTTCGCCGCCGACTTCCGTGACGGGATCGACATCAACCTCGGTGTCGGCTACGTCAACGAAGAAGCCATCCCCCGCGATCGCATCGCCCACGCCATGCGCGCCGTGCTCGATCAGCCCCAGCGCTACCGCGCAAGCCTCAACTACGGCGGGCCCGTCGGCTCGCCCAATCTCGTGCGATCCCTGCGCGACTTCCTGATCGGCCACGCCATCGGCCAATTGAACACCGACGTCCTCGATCGCTGCCGACTCATCATCGGCGCCAGCGGCGCCTCCAGCATCCTCGACGCCTTCGCCCAACTGCTGCCGACCGGCATCGTGATCACCACCGATCCGGCCTATTACATCTTCAGCGATCTGCTCCAGCGCGTTGGCCACCGCGTCATCGCCGTGCCCGAAGATGAACACGGCATCGACCCAGACGCCGTCCGCGCCGCGCTCCATCAACTCGGCGACGACCGCCGCCACGTCCGCTTTTTCTACATCGCCACGGTCAACAACCCGTCGTGCACGATCCTGAGCAACGATCGCCGCCGCGCATTGACCGCGACCGGCGCCGAACTGACCAACACGCTCGGCCGCGCCGTGCCCATGCTGTTCGACACCGCCTATGAACTGCTCATTCACGATCCGACCGTGACACCCGTTGAGTCCGTCCTGCTTCACGATGAAGCCGGCATCGCCTACGAGATCGGGACGCTGTCAAAGATCCTCGCCCCCGCCCTGCGCGTCGGGTACGTCATCGGCTCTGACGGCCCGCTGATCGACGCGCTGGTCCAACGCAACTGCGACGTCGGCTTTTCCGCCCCGCTGATCAATCAGGAGATCGCGTCGTACCTGCTGGACAACCACATCGGTGATCAACTGGTCGCGTCACACCGCACCTATCACGACAAGGCCCAACGGGTCGGGCGATGGATCGATCAACACCTCGGTCCCTATCTTGAATCCACATCCGGCGGCCGCGCCGGCTTCTACCACTACCTCACGTTCCGCGATATTGAGACGCACGAAGACGCCCCGTTCTTCAAACACCCCTCCCGTACCACCGGCGACCCGGCCGTCGACGGCCGCACCGACCAGAGACACCCGCGCGTCGTCTTCATCCCCGGTGCCTTCTGCGTCCACCCCGACGGACAGATGACGCAGATCGCACGGCGACAACTGCGAATCAGCTACGGCTACGAACCCGCCGACCGTATCCACACCGCGCTGCAACTGATGGCCGAGGCCGCCGCGTGGGTCAGCGGCCAACGTGATAACATCAGCCGTCCCCACCATCGGCCCGCCCACACGACTGAACAGGGAGTCAACGGATGAAACTGCAATTCCTCGGCGCCGCCCGGCAAGTCACCGGATCGTGTTACCTGCTCGAAGCCGCCGGCACGAAAATCCTGATCGATTGCGGGTTGTTCCAAGAGCGCGCGTTCCAATCGCGCAACTGGGATCCATTCCCCATCAACCCGCGCGAGTTGGATGTCGTCCTGCTCACCCACGCGCACCTCGATCACGTGGGCCTGATACCGAAGCTCGTGCGCGAGGGGTTCAGCGGTCGCATCCTGGCCACCAGTTCCACCCGTGATCTGGCCAACATCGTGATGCTTGACGCCGGCCGTATCCAGGTCGAAGACGCCAAGTACAAAGCCAAACGTCACCGTCGCGAAGGCCGCAAAGGCCCCCATCCCGAGAAAGCGCTCTACGACGTCAAAGACGCCGAGCAGGCCGGCACCCGCTTCGATACCGTGCCCTTCGATGAGCCGGTCCAGATCAGCGACGCCATCTCAGCCCGCTGGTCGCACGCCGGCCATATCCTCGGCTCCGGCTCGATCCAGATCACCGTCACCGAAAACGGAAAAGCCAAACGCATCGTGTTCTCCGGAGACATCGGTCAGCACGACAAGCCGCTGATCCGCGATCCCGACGCCGTCGACGCCGCCGACGTGCTCATTATCGAAAGCACCTACGGCAATCGCGATCACGAGACGCGCTCCGACGTCGAAACCGAACTCGCCCGCGTCATCAACGACGCGGTCGAAGCCGGCGGCAACGTCATCGTGCCCACCTTCGCCATCGAGCGTGCCCAGGAACTGCTGTACCACTTCGATCAGCTCCTGTCGCAGAAGCGCATCCCCCCGGTGATGGTCTATCTCGATTCGCCGATGGCCATCAGGGTTACCGACGTGTTCGATCGACATCGCCCCGAGTTGGACAAAACCACGCGTGATATGCTCGCAGCCGGGAAGGATCCCCTCGAGTTCCCCACGCTGCAGATGACGCGCACCGCCACGCAGTCCAAAGCGATCAACCTCATTCGCAGCACCTGCGTGATCCTCGCCGGCTCGGGCATGTGCACCGGCGGCCGCGTCAAACATCATCTCGTCCAAAACATCGAACGACCCGAAACGACGGTGCTCTTCGTCGGCTATCAGGCCCACCACACGCTCGGCCGCATCATCCTCGACGGCACCAAGCGCATCCGCATCCATGGCAAGGAATACGACATGCAAGCCAAGGTCGCACAACTGCACGGCCTCAGCGCCCACGCCGACCGGCAGGGCCTGCTCGATTGGCTCGACGCCATCGACACCAAACCCCGCCAGGTCTACTTAACCCACGGCGAGGAAGAAGCCGCCAATCACTTGGCCGCGCGCATTCGCAAGCAGTTTGACTGCGACGTCGACGTCCCGCAGTATCGCCAGACCGTGGAACTGTGATCACCCGCGATTCCAATATCGGCGCGGCGGTACGCGTTGGAGATGATTCATGAGCGAAGTCAAAATCGGTCTGATCGGCGGCACCGGGCTGGGCGATGCGCTCGGTGCTGAAGACGGCAAGTCCGTCGAAATCGACACGCCGTTCGGCGAACCCAGTTCACAGATCACCCAAACCCGCTGGGGCGATGTCGACGTCGCTATCGTCCAGCGCCACGGCCCCGGCCACGTCCTCAACCCCTCGCGCGTGCCCTACCGCGCCAACATCTTCGCCCTCAAATCCCTGGGCGTCACCCATCTCGTCGCCAGCGGCGCGACCGGGTCGCTGCGGGAACAGATCAAACCGCGCGATCTGGTCATCATCGATCAGGTGATCGACAAGACCTACAAGCGCGACAACACGTTCTATGAAGCCGCCGCCGTCCACGTCACATTCGACGAGCCGTTCTGTCCGATCATGCGACGCTGGCTGCTCGGCGCCGCGGCCACGCTCGAAGGCGTGACCGTTCACGACGGCGGCACGTATGTCTGCATGGAAGGCCCCGCCTTTTCAACCAAGGCCGAGTCACACATGCACCGCCAATGGGGCGGCGACCTGATCGGCATGACCGCCATGCCCGAAGCCAGACTCGCCCGCGAAGCTGAGATCGCCTACGCCACCGTCGCCCTGCCCACCGATTACGACTGCTGGCGACCCCACGAGCCCGGCATCTCCGCGCAGGACCTGCTCACCGAAATCCTCGGCCACGTCCAGCACGCCACCGCCAACTCCGTATCGCTGATCAAACAAGCCCTGCAGGACATCACCCCGCTGCGCGACCAGCCCAGCCCGGCACACAGCGCGTTGGATCTGGCGATCTGGTCGGACAAGGCCGGCATCTCGCGCGATGAAGTGGATCGCCTCGCGCCGCTCTGGGGACGCTGCTTCGATTGAACCATCAACAAAAAGGCGACCGCCCTTTCGGGCGGTCGCATGGGGTGTGCGGATCGTAAGCCGAATCCTGTTCCGCATGACGAATCACACGGGGCGACCATTTCTCTAGGCCCGCGGTCACCCACGGGCTCAAGCGACCTACCCGCGACTCAATCGGACCGGACCAGTCCATCGTCGCTGCTTGGTCTTGCACGCGGTGGGGTTTACCATGCCCGCCCTGTCACCAGCGCGGCGGTGCGCTCTTACCGCACCTTTTCACCCTTGCCGGCCTCGCGGACAAGCCGTGAGACGTAGGCGGTTTGTTTTCTGTGGCACTGTCCCTCAATCCGCCCGGCAAGCCGGGCGAATCGGGTGGGCGTTACCCACCACCGTGTCCTGCCGTGTTCGGACTTTCCTCCCCGCATGGCGGGGCGGTCGCCACATCCGCACAACATCATTATATCGGGCCACCCGCCGCGCGGCTTGTGCGATACAATCCGTCGCCCCAGGAGAATCAGAATCACATGAACGATCACCCACACCATCCCCCGCTCCCGCGCCTGATTCACAATTCCGACGGAGACAGCACCACGCTGATGACCTATTCCCCGCCCATCACGCCCGCTGAGTGCTGCCGCGATATCGACGAAATCGCCGGCACCGCCGTGGAGGTGTTCACCAACTCCCTGGGCCGCGGCGACGACACGTTCAGCCATCGCACAAACTTCGGCGATGTCTACGGTGAAGGCATCACCGAGTGGCCCAAAGACGACCGACTCAAATACGTCGAAGGCATGGCCTTGAACACCCGCGCCCTGCTCGACGCCGGCATCGACATCAATGAACTGCTGGCCGAACATGCTCATGCCCACGGCATGCAGTTCTGGCCCGCCCTGCGCATGAACGATATCCATGAGGACGACGGATCACGATGGGACGCGTTCCGAAGCAACTTCAAAAGACAACACCCGGAATTGCTCATCGGCTCTCCCTATCCCAAGCGGGGCGGCGGATACCCGGCCGAGGATTTCACCTGGGCCTTTGATTATGCGCATCAGGCCGTGCGCGATCGCAAAGCCGGCCTCGTCCTGGAAACATGCGAGCGCTACAACATCGACGGCTTCGAACTCGACTTCCAACGCGGCCCCTGGTTCTTCAAAGACGGTCACGAATCCGACGGCGCCCCACTGCTGACCGACATGCTGCGGCAGATCCGCCAGGGCACACGCCGCATCGCGGAGCAAAAGGGCAAGCCCTTCACCCTCATGGTGCGCGTCCCGCCGACGGTTCAGATGTGTCTGGCGATCGGGCTGGACGTGCCCACGTGGATCAAGGAGGAACTGGCCGACCTTATCGTGTTGATGCACGGCGGATACCTCGATATGTCCGCTGACGTGCGCGGATTCGTCGAAATGGCGCGGGGCAAGCAATGCGGCATCGGCGCCGGGTTGGAGCACATCGCCAAGGGTTACGGTCACGCCGGTGCCGACATGCTTCACGCCGCCGCGCTGAGCTACTGGCAGCAGGGCGCATCGGCGCTTTACCTGTTCAATTACGATTGCCATCGTCAGCAATTCGGCGAATTGCCCTACTCCCCTGAAGAAGTCCAGGTGCTCCACGAAATCCACGATCCGTCCCTGATCGCGCGACGCAACAAACGATACACCGTGCCGCTCGACATGGAACTGCGCACCCCGAGCGCCGGCGGCGCGTTCCCATTGCCGGTTGAACTGTCACGGTCCGGTGACAGCGAGAGTTTCACCATTCACGTCGGCGATGACGTTGAATCCGCCCGTCGAGACGACGCCATCGACCGCATGTGGCTGCGCATCACGTGCGCCGGTCGACAAGCCGATGCCCCGCCGATCAACGTGTCCCTGAATCGTCAATCTCTCGGCGCCGATCCGATGCACCGTGGTCCGTCCTGCGCCACGATCGCCTACCCGAACGTGCCCGTCGCCATGCATGACAACCAGATCACGATCACACTGACCCAGACACCCACGCAACCCCTGCGCATCGAGGGCATCGAACTGATGATCACCTACCGCCCCCGCACATGATGGAGTCCCACCCATGAATACTGATCTCGCCAGCCGCACCGCGCTCGTTACCGGCGGCGGCACCGGCATCGGCCGCGGCATGTCGCTCGCTCTCGCCGCGAACGGCGCCGCCGTCGTCGTCAATTATTCTCGCAGTCGTGATGATGCCGAGAACACCGTCGAGGCGATCAACCAGGCCGGCGGACGCGCCGTCGCCGTGCAGGCCGACATCACCGAAGAATCTCAGGTCAAACACCTGATCCAGCAGACCGTCGATGCGTTCGGCGGGCTGGACATCCTCATCGCCAACGCCGGCGGCCGCACCCGGGACGCCCCCACCATCGATCTGACCCGTGAAGACTGGGACCACGGCATCGCCCTGAACTGCACGTCGGTATTCCTGTGCGTCAAACATGCCGTCGAACATCTGCCCGATCAGATCGGCCGCATCATCGTCACCTCATCGATCAGCGCCCGTTCCGGCGCCGGGCCGGGCATGGTCATCTACGCCGCGGCCAAAGGCGTGCTCAACAACATGGTCCGCAACTGGGCCAAAGAGCTCGGCCCCCGCCGCATCACCGTCAACGCCATTGCCCCCGGCGTCATTCGCACGCGACTCCACGCCCAGTTCACCCCGCCCGATGAATACAAGAAACTCATCGAACGCGTCCCCGTCGGTCGCGACGGCCTGCCCGAAGATTGCGCCGGGGCCACGGTCCTGCTCGCCGGTGACGCCGGAAGCTACATCACCGGCCAAACCATCGAGATCAACGGCGGCATGGCCATGCCGTAACCGCCCCACGAGCGCAACACAGCCTTGTGGCACATCCGTCACAGATTTTCGTGGATTTACGCCGACTCTTTCTTGCGCGATTGCTCGAAATCGGTCAGCGCCGTCTTGTTCTCGATCGTCTGCTTGTCCAGATTGAACGTCACCCCGTCGGTGTCCATGTCCGGCAGTTCGTACATCAGATCAAGCATGATTTCTTCAATCACGCCGCGCAGCGCCCGGGCTCCGGTGTGGCGTGCCAGCGCCCGCTCGGCGATCAGTTCCAGTGAATCCTCGCTGAATTCCAGTTCCGCGCCTTCGAGCTTGAAAAAGTGCTGATACTGCTTGATCAGCGCGTTCTTGGGCTTGGTCAGTATCTCAATCAGCGCGCCCTTGCCCAGCGGCATCAGCGGCACGATCACCGGCAGACGGCCGACCAGTTCCGGAATCAATCCAAACTCCAGCACGTCGTCGGGAATCACCTGCGACAGCACGTCGCTGTCGGATTCAATGCTGTCCGCCGACTCGTCATGTGTGACAAAACCGATCTTACTGGCGCCCACGCGTCGGCGAATGATGTCCGCCATGCCCTCGAACGCTCCGCCGCAGATGAATAGAATATTGCTCGTATCCAACTGGATGTATTGCTGCTCGGGATGCTTCCGCCCGCCCTGCGGCGGCACGTTCGCAACCGTCCCCTCGAGCATCTTCAACAACGCCTGCTGCACGCCCTCGCCCGACACGTCACGGGTGATCGACACGTTCTGCGTGGTCTTGCCGATCTTGTCAATCTCATCGATGTAAATGATGCCCCGCTGCGCCGCGTCCAGATCGTAGTCCGCCGCCTGCAGCAGCTTCAAGAGCAGGTTTTCCACGTCCTCGCCGACGTACCCCGCCTCGGTCAGCGTCGTCGCGTCACCGATCGCAAACGGCACGTTCAGCATCCGCGCCAGCGTCCGGGCCAGCAGGGTCTTGCCCGTGCCGGTCGGGCCGATCATCATCACGTTCGACTTCTCCAACTCCACTTGCGTGTCCGCCTGCTCAGCCGCCATCAGCCGCTTGTAGTGCGTGTGCACGGCCACGGCCAGCGTCCGCTTGGCGACGTCCTGCTCGATGACGTATTGATCGAGAAACTCCGTGATCTGCCGGGGGCTGGGAATATCCTGGAACAGCGGCCGCGCCGCGTGGACACGCCGTTTTTCCTGCTTGAAAATGTTCTGGCAGAGATCCGTGCAGTTCGCACAGATGTAAACATCGTTCGGGCCTTCAACCATCGGCCCCACGTCGCGGGAAGTCTTGCCGCAAAATGAGCACGTGGTGATCTTGCGCCCTTTGAACCCACTGGGGGTACCGTCGCCATCGCCGCCGCCGCCTCGGGTGTTTCCCGCCATTTCACTTCCTAGATGTGCCGCTCAGATGGCCGGGCGGCGAAATACCTGATGATGCAGCGCACTGGATGGCGCACTTCTTATCGTAGCATTAAGATCGGTCTGCGGATGGCCAACCTTCACATGATACTACCCCATCAGACGACCAAATTCATGTGTGAACCGGGTGTTATGGCGGATCAGAGCGGTTATCGGTCGCTGTCAGCATTATTCGGGGCCGACTGCGGCGCATCGTCCGGCCGCATCATCGGATCGCTCGATTGCATCGACGCGATCACCGCCCGGCGCATCTGCTGGTATTCCTCATTTGTCAGTTCACCCCGTGCGTTGAGCTGACGTAACTGATCGAGCGTAAACCCGTTATACGTCGACTCCGAATCCCGGCGCATCCGCCGCTGGTACCACCACAGCCCCAATCCACACACCACAATCACCGCACCCAACACCAGCCACAGCCAGATCACCTCGAAGGGAAACTTCTGCGGCGGTGTGTCCCGCGCCAGGATGAATGCCGTCGTGATCATCGATGATCACACCCAACCGGTCGGGATACTCGATCACCGTCCATCGCGGCCGATCGACTACTCCGAGTCCTTCTTCTTCGATCGCGTTGGACGCTTCTTGGTCGTCGACTTGGTCGTCTTCTTCTTCGTGGTCTTTTTCGTGGTCTTCTTTTTCGCGGCGGGCCTGTCTTCGTCTTCGCTCGCCGCCGCGTCATCATCCGGCGTCGCGCCGGTCTGCCGCTTCATCCACTCATCAGCCGGCATCTCGGTGATCTTCGCCTTTTCAAGCAGTTTGGCGATCGCCTTCTCATCGCGGATCTGGGCGAACAGCCCGTCAAGCCGCCCCTCGCGCGTCAGTTCCTGACGCATCCGCTCAGGCCGACGACCCGACTGCGCCGCCAGACTCGCCACCCGGCCGTTCACTTCCGCCTCGTCGACCTGCACGTCCAACTCGCGCGCCACGCGATCCAGCACGAAGAACATCTTCAACTCACGCTGTGCCTCCGCCGCCGACGCCTGCCGCAGCTCCGCCAGATGATCCTCGATCTCCTGCTGCGATTGGCCCTGATACATCAGGTCCGTCGCCCGCTTTTGAAGCACGCGTTGCGCCTGGCGGGTGGTCAATCCCTCCGGCAACTCCATGTCCGCCTTCGCCAACAGCACTTCGGTCACCTGCGTCTGCATCGCCTGCTGCTGATCGACCTGATGCCGCTGATCAAGCTGCTGGCGCACCATATCCCGCAGCGCCGCTTCGTCTTCCAGACCCGCCGCGGTCATCAGTTCCTCCATCGACATCGGGTTCAGCCGCTGCACCTGACGAATCGCCAGTTCGATCGTGATCGGCTGCTCGCGAATCGCTTCGACCTCATGCTGCTTGGGGCCGGTCGTCGAGAGCGTCACATCATCCCCCGCCTTCTTGCCCACCAGCGTCTTGCCCAGATCATCCACCAGAATCCCCGCCACGGCGCCCTTGAACTTCCGTGATTTGCCCGGCACACCCACCGTCACGCCCGGCTGTTCCTGAATCGTTTCGCCGTCTTCGGATCGAATCACCACGTCCCCCGTCAGATAGTCGCCGTCCTTCGCCGCGGCCTCCACCGTCGCCATCTTGCCGTACATCTCCTGATACCGGCTCAACTCGGAAGTCACCTGATCGTCAGCCACCTCGAAGATCGGCTTGGTGATCTCGATGCCGTCCAGATCCGGCAGCTCGAAGTTCGGCACCACCTCCACTTCCACGTCAAACGTGAAGGAGCCCTCGTCCGGCAGCTTCAGCGATTCAACGTCCGGAATCTCCGGCTCGCCGATCATCTGCAGTTCGTTCTCGCGCAATGCCTGCTGGAAACTCTCGCTGATGATCTGATTCTTCGCTTCATCGCGCAGCTCCGAAGCGAAGCGCTTCTCGATCAGCCGGCGCGGCGCGCGCCCGCGGCGAAAGCCCGGCAGCGTCGCGTCCTGCTCGATCATTTTGAAGTTCTCTTCAAGCTTGTCGGCGATCCGCTCGGCGGGAATCTCGATCGACAGCTTCTTTCGCGCCGGACCGGCATCGGCCACCGCCACCGTCTGGTCCAGCGTTTCGTGGTCATGATCGTGATCGTGGTCATGATCATGGTCGGGATGGTCGTGATCGTGATCGGCCATAGCGCGTGCTCCTGGGGTCAGCGGCCCACATCCATGCAAAACGCCCCGTGCGACGGGGTCGGGACGGCTCTGCCCGACCGCACCGTGCGGAGCGTTGGCACGCCTCCCGACCCGCCGACCGACGCCTGGCCGGGGACGATTCGCCCCTCAGCCGGTACCTCAGCGGGCCAGGTGAATAGCTGCCGACCAGTCTACCGATGTCCACGCCCCAGGCAAGCGGATTCGGCCGCCGAACCGCCGATCAGCCGGGTTCCCGTGTCCGAACCGGTCCATGCCGGTATAATCATGGGGAATATTTCACCGGCCGGCGTGTTCCGCGCCGTGGGCCGGTGCTGGCGATATCGCGATCCACGGCCATCCCGGGGATCGTCGCTTCACCCTTCTTGGGAGGGACTCATGGTTCTCATGATTCTCCGGGGTCTATTCATCCTCTTCTGTGGCGCCACCGCCACGCTTTACGCGATCAAGGCATTTACCGATCCCGAACAAGGCGTCTGGCCCATCATGTTCACCCTCATCGGCGGCGTGGGATTCGGCGGCCTGATCATTCTCATCGATTCCCTGACCCCGAAAAAGAAGCTCTCGGCCGTGTCCGGCGTGTTCCTCGGGCTGATCGTCGGCATGCTCGCGACCTTCGCAATGTCCAAACTCATGGGTTTCGTCTATGTCATCTTCCCCGAAATCCCCATGGAATTGCGGGAAGGCATCATCGTGTTCGTCGGCGTGGTCTGCGTCTTCACCGCTATCACCATGATCATGCAGACCAAGGATGACTTCCGATTCGTTATCCCCTACGTCGAGTTCTCAAAACAGATTCGCGGTACACGCCCCATGCTGCTCGACACCTCCGCCATCATCGACGGCCGCATCCTCGACATCGTCGATACCCAGGTCGCCCAGGGCCCCATGATCGCCCCCAAATTCGTCATCGATGAACTGCACACCATCAGCGACTCGGCCGACAAGCTCAAACGCGCACGCGGCAGACGGGGCCTCGAAATCGTCGCCAAATTGCAGAACCACAACATGGTCGATCTGACCATCGACGACACTGAGACCGAAGGCCAGAACGTCGATCAGAAACTCATCGTCCTCGCCCAACAGACCAACGCGCGACTCGTCACCACCGATTTCAACCTCGCCAAGGTCGCGGAACTGCGCGACGTCGACGTGATCAATATCAACGTTCTCGCCGACGCCATGCGACCCGTCGTCCTCCCCGGCGAACCGCTGAATGTCAAGGTCGCCAAGGCCGGCGAATCGCCCGGACAGGGCGTCGGCTATCTCGAGGACGGCACCATGGTCGTCATCGAACAGGGCCACGGCGTCATCGGCAAGCAGGTCGAAGTCGTCGTCACCAGCGTGCTGCAGACCTCCGTCGGCCGCATGATCTTCGCCCGCCTCGGCGGCGCTGACGACATCCCCACCGCCGACGGATCACGGACCGCACCGCCGAAATCGCAGTCGAGCCCTCGACCCCGCCCCGACCAGCATCGCTCACGCAATCCCTGATCGATCCGTGGCTCGCTTGCCCGTCATTTGCCCGCCGGCGCCGCATATTCGGTTTGCCGGCCCATCGCCCAACGTTTACGCTGACACGCCACACCGACCCTTTCGCCCAGGCGGAGTCCACCCATGATGAACCCAAGAGCCCTGATCATCACCGCCGGCGCCGCATGCGTCTGCGCCCTGATCGCCGCGTCCACCGTGGCCCAGTCCACACAGCCGGCCAGCACCCAGCCCTCCGCTGAGGAAGTCCTGCATCAATTGATGGACCGGCGCGCCGAGAACCCGCTGATCGAACCCGCCCGCCCCCTCGGCGACGCCACCACCCGCCCCGCCCACGACTCACCTCATCGCATGGTCGGCCACGCGCCCGGACGCAAGCTCCCCCTGCGCGGCGAAGGCCAGTTCGTCATCTCCCGGCGCGGCCGCATGATCGGCACCCAGTCACCACACCTGCGCTGGATGTTCACTTTTGATTCCGACACCGACACCCTCGACGATCCGCCCATGATCCTGCTGCCCTGCCAGTTGCTCGAAGACATGGAACAAATCGTCGCCCGCGAAGGCGACGCCGCCGCCTTCACGATCTCCGGGCAGATCTTCGTCTACCACGGCGCCAACTACCTCATGCCCACCATGGTCAAACGCGTCGCCGACCGCGGTAATCTGCAACCCTAACCGACCCACCTCCGGGATATGAACGACACCGCCCCACCCCAACCGCGCAGGAAGAGCCGCCTCAAACGACGGCTCATCCGCCTCGCTATCGCGCTGCTCATCCTCATCGTGATCCATGGCGGCTTCGTCCATATGTTGCGCCGCCAGATCGATGCGCGTTACCAAGCGATTCGCGACGCCGGCTTTCCCGCCACGCCCGCCGAACTCGATGACTGGCATCCGATGATTCAAGGCCCCAACGCCACGCAGATCATCATCAACGCCGCCGCGAACATCGGCCCGCTCGATCCGAAGTTTGAACTTCTGCCCTACGTTGGTGACGGCGACCTGCCCGACCCGCCTCAGCCCATCGCACCCGACACACTGCAGCTCATGGACGAATTGCTCGGCACCGACCGTGACGTGTTGCTGGATCTGCACCGTGCCACATCCATTGAACCCGCCCGCTTCCCCATCCCCTACGCCGATGAGTTCAGCGCCAACATGACGCCCATGTCACGTGCGCGCGCCGCCGCGACCCGACTGACCCTCCAGACCGCGTTCCACACCGAACGCGGAGAAACAGACGACGCACTGAACGCCGCGCTCGCGGCTTTGAACATCGGACGCTCGCTCAAACACGATTGCCGGCTCGTCGTGCAACTCGTGCGCGTCGCATGCGATAATTTGGCGCTAGACGTGCTCGACCGCGCCCTGCATCGCGCCACATTCACCGACGACCAACTTGCCCAGTTCGACAACGCGCTGCAACAAGCCGAACAGCCGGACGTGCTGTTTCGCGCCATGGTCGGTGAACGTGCGCTATCCGCCCACGGATTCAGGCAAATCGCCCGAGGCCCGACGGAAAACGACGACACCAGCAACTCCGGATTCAGACTGTCCATCGGCCTGATGGAGCTCGAAGAACTGACGTTTCTTGCGTTCATGAACGACGCGATCGACGCCGCGGCATCCCCGCCGGATCAAAGAACCGCGGCCCTGGCGGCCGTCGAAGCTCGCGCGGCCGCCCTGCCGCGCTGGCGGTCCATGTTTACCCAGGACACCGCACAGGCAATGATCCGATCGTGGGAAATATTCAATCGCCACGAAGCAATGATCCGCGCCGCACGCATCGCCGTCGCCATCGAACGCCACCGCCTCGCCCACGGCACACGCCCCGACAAACTCGATGACCTGATCCCCCAATTCCTCGACGCGATTCCCGTCGACCCCTTCGACGGCAAACCCATGCGCTACATCAACAGCTCCGCCGCCGCCAAAGTCTACAGCGTCGACAAAGACGCCATTGACAACCGAGGCGCCTGGACCGACGCCGACGGCCATCGATACCAACCGGGCACCGACGTGGGCTTCGACCTCCGCACCACCAATCCCTAAAGCCACATCATGAACGACACCGCCCCACCCAAACCGCGCAAGATGGATCGGATCACGCGCCGCCTGATCTGGCTGACGATAATCGTCATCGTTCTGCTGGTCTGTTTCGCCGGCTACCGCCACGTCCTGCGCCGCTCCGTCGAAGCGAAGCTCCAGGCCATCCGCGACGCCGGCCATCCCGCCACTACTGTGGAGTTTGCAGCCCGGTATCCCCCCATCGATGGACCCAACGCCTGCGAAGCGATCGTCGTCGCCGCCGCGATGATCGATGTCACCGATCCCAAATTCAAAGCCCTGCCCTTCAGCGGCGAAGGCCACCTGCCCGGGCCGTCCGACCCGCTCGACCCCGACGTGCTGCAACTCCTCGAAGATTTCGTGACCGAAAACCACGTCGACCTGACCGAACTGCACCGGGCAACGGCCATCGATCCGGCCCAACTGAACGTCAACTATGCCCTTGGCCTGGAAATGAACTTGCCGGCCCTGGCCACATTGCGAACCGCCGCGAAGTACCTGAACGAAGAAGCACTGCTTCATCTGGAGCGCGACCACCCCGACAAAGCAGTCGACACGATGCTAGCCGCGCTGCGCGTTGGACAGGCGTTGCGCAACGATCACTGCCTGATCATCGAGCTCGTCCGCATCGCCTGCGATCGAATTGCCGTCGACACGTTTGATCGATGTCTGCAACGCATCAATCTGACTGATCAGCAACTCGCCCGAGTCGACCACGCGCTTCAGGCCGCCGAACACCCCGAGGCGTTCTCGCAGGCCATGCAGTTTGAACGTGTCTGCGGCATTGACCTTTTTGACCGGATCGCCCGCGATCCGTCTTACGCTAGCAGTCCGTGGTGGAAGTCAGATTTCGCGTGACTGTCGTCATGCGGCCGTCGGCGGGGCCAGGCGCGCGAGCCTGCGGTCAACGC
>NYZD01000183.1 GCA_002685935.1 Planctomycetaceae bacterium
AATTGCCGCCCAAGGGACCGGACGGGACAAGGCGCTACACTTTTGGGCCGACCATCAGCCTCCCGCCACGCGCTGCACTTTTGGACCGACGTTTACACCGTCACAACTCGCCGTCCGTCTGAGGCGAGAAAAGGCCGTGCTTTAAGCGGATTTTCGGCCAATGACGTCGCAACAACTCCACAACAGTGTCGTTCGCTATACCACCTGCGAGCGGGTGACCTTCACACACACAGCCGGATGCTAACGGATCCAAACGATCTTGGCAGCATACATCACTAAGAATATCCAGTTTTTTTATCGGCCACTCTTGACCGCCGATCAAGTCGTTTTGCGCGCTGTGGCTGGTCGAACATGCCCATTCGGGCCAGCGTACCCGTCGAGTCACCCAAAGTGATTGTCGTGTTCGATCTCGCCGCGCTGCGTCGTGAACCGAATAGCATCTGCATGCGCATGCAAACGCTGCAGGCCCTGACGACATCTGATCGTGCCGCGGCTCACTGTCCAGCTTAGCGCCGTCATTCGCCTCGGGGCGCCACTCGCGATCTGCCAACTCACGCTGTAACATGCGCCGTCGCGCGACGAGCCTCAGCGCCGCATGCAATGGGCCTCTGTTACCCTACAAGTCGTCCGCGGCTGGACACTGGATACGGGAGAACATGCCGTGACCCCACGCGAACGCATTCTGGCGGCCCTCAACTTTCAGCCCCCCGACCGCCTGCCCAAGGATCTCGCCGGCATGCGATCAACCGGCGTGTCCGCTTTCACCTATCAGGCTCTCCGCAACGCCCTGGACCTGCCCACAAAGCCCACTCGCATCCACGACACCGGGCAGATGCTCGCACTCCCTCATACCGACGTGCTCGATGCCCTTGGCTGTGACGTCGTCAGCGTCGAAGGCGACGGCGTCACCAACGCCTTCGAGCAGCCCGAGCGCTGGCACGATTACGACTTCAACGGCCGCATCCCACACGCACAGGTCCAGAACCCGGCCGACTACCACGTTGATGCCGACGGCACCATCCACCAGGGCCCGGACACCACCATGCCATCCGGTGCCCACGTCTTTGAGTCTGAACACGGCGGCCAGCCCCTCCTACTCAATGGCGACCTGCCTCGCCCCGACCTGAAGAAAACTCGCAAGCAACTCGACGACGGTCAACTCAAAGACGACCAGATCAAATCCCTCCGCGAAACCTGCCGTCGTATTCGCCAGTCCACCGACCGGGCCGTCTTCCTGTGGGGCCCGACGAACCTGGGCATCAGCATCCACGGCTTCGGCGGCCTGGCCGTCTTCCCCGTCCTCTGCCTCGAGGACCCCGCATACGTTCACGAACTGCACACACTCCACCTCGAGTACGCCCTCAAGAATGTCCGCGCTCTGATTCCGGAAATCAGCGACTGCGTGGACATCGTCTCCACTGACGCCGACGACTGGGGCAACCAACTGTCCCTCATGGCGTCCCCCGACACGTTCCACGATCTGTACCTCCCCTACCGTCAGAAGCACAACGCCGAGATTCATCGGCTCGCACCGCACCTCAAGACTTTCCTGCACTCATGCGGGGCCATCTACGAGATCCTCGACGACATCCTCAAGTCCGGCACCGACATCCTCAACCCCGTCCAGTGGCCGGCCGGCGACCGCTCGGCCGAACAGTGGAAAGACAAAGCGCGCGGAAAAATGACGCTCTGGGGCGGCGGCGTCAACGCTCAGCACACGCTCCCTGGCGGCACCCTCGAACAGATCGCTGACGATGTCCGGCAGAGCGTCGCGGTCCTCGCGCACGACTCCGGCTACGTCTTCGCCAACATCCACAACCTCCTCGCCGAGATCGCGCCCGATAGGATCCTCACCATCTATCGCACCGCCGCCGGCATCTAGACGTGCGTTTGGACTATGGCGGTGTGGCCACTTGGTCGGCTAACGCTCCTCCTGCAGGATGACGCTCTCAATCTCCGACAGGTCGTTCGTCAGTATCTGCTCGACGACGACCCGGTCAATCGACGCCGGACTTGCAGTCCTCAGTGTTCGTGCAGAGCGCAGCGCATCCGCGACTCCGTGTTCGGGCACATGTACCGCAGTCACGGCGCCGCAAGCCAACTAGATCGGGGTTCACAGCGGTGTTCGGGGATTCGGATCCGATCGGCCATGTCGTCGGGCCGGATTACCGTGCAGCACAGGATCGCTGCGATTTTCTTACCCGGTCCCGCCATACCCAGGACATCACCGGCGATCAACGCTTCCCGCCGCTGGCTCTGCGACACAGACCACGCCGACTCGGTCAGCCAGTATTACAGCGACAACCTCCGCCAAGAGGTCCGCAAAGGCCAGACCGAGAAGGTGCGACAGGGGTGGTTCCCCTGTGGCGTGCCTTACGGCTACATCAACTCACCCGATCGTGATAAGCCCATCAAGCCACATCCTGAGAAGTCAAAGTTCATCGTCCGGATGTTCGAGCTGTTCGCCCAGGGCACCATGTCTCAGGAGATGGTCGCGGATCGACTCCACGCCGAGGGACTGATCTACCGACCCACCGCACCGAAAGTCCCCATCGCGACGATGTCGGATCTGCTGCACAATCGCTTCTACATCGGGGACATCCTCTGGCGAGGTGAATTCTATCCCGGCAAGCACCAACCGCTGATCGACCGGCAGATGTGGCAGCAGGTCCAGGACACCCTCAAGGGCAGGAATAAGAAGCTGAATGACGTCGTGCACACCTTCGCCGGCGGCCTGTTCTGAACGCCTCACCACGATGGCTTCATCTGGGTCACCGAACCCATATTGAATCCCATATGCGACCCATATGTATTTCACGACCCACCTCATTCCCTAGAGACATGACCTAGATGGCGCCCGAACACTGCGTGCGTGACACGCCCAACTCGCATGGCTCCCGTCGCGGGAAAGATTCCTCCGGATTCGACTGGATTTACGGGCCAGGATGAGGAACATCGTGCTGGTCCTCAAGAGGCCGACCGGCGGCCGATGTCGATGGCCTGGATTTCCGACGAACTGCTCGCCGAGACCATCGACGTCTGGTCCGAAGCGTATGGCCGACCGGTCAGCGATGACGAGGCCGTGGAGATTCTCATGAACGTCAAGCGACTGGGCGAGGTGCTGCTACAGGCTCGGCGGGAGGTCAACGCATCATGAACGTGGTGGCTTGGGCACGCGTATCGTCCCGCGAACAGCGCGAAGGCTATTCCATCGACGCGCAGCTGCGTGCCATGCGGGACAAGGCCGCGAAGGCGGGCTGGACCATCATCCGTGAGTTCGAGGTCGCCGAGTCGGCCAAGCGCGGGGCCGACCGCGTGGCCTTCAACCAGATGTTCGACTGGGTGAAAGCGAACGCGCGACGACAGAAGATCGACGCCATCTTCGCCCACAAGCTGGATCGGGTCTGCCGCAACATGCGCGACGCGGTGCGCTTGCAGGAACTCGAAGATGCCTGCGGTGTTCAGCTTTCGTTCGTGGACAACCAGTTCGGTCCGGGGGCCGCCGGTGCCCTGTCGTTCAACGTCATGGCCGCGGTAGCCCAATACTACTCGGACAACCTGCGGACCGAGGTGATCAAGGGCATGGACGAGAAGGTACGTCAGGGATGGCCCACCGGACTCGCGCCCTATGGCTACATGAACGTTAGCGATCGCGATGAGCCGATCGTCACGCACCCCGAGAGGTCCAAGGCCGTCGTCCGCATCTTCGAGCTATACGCCAGCGGCCAATACACGTTCAGGAGCCTGGCCAGCAAGCTTGCCGAAGAAGGCCACGTCCACCGGCCCAGCCAGCCCCGATTCAATCGCACATCGCTGTCGCACATCCTCAACAATCGTTTCTATATGGGCGAACTCAAGCGTAATGGCCAGGTGTTCCAGGGCGCCTACCGCCCGCTGATCGATCGGCAAACCTTCGAGGCCTGTCAGGAAGTGCTGCACGGGCGTAGCCGCCGTACCGGCAATCCCGACATCATGCTCTCCGGCGGCGTCTTGCGATGCGCCCATTGCGGCTTCGCCATGGCCGGCGAACGCATCAATCGGGAACTCGCCAGCGGAGGGCGGAACACGCATGTGTATTACCGATGCGGTAACAGTCACCCTGACGATCGGCACCCGAAAGTGCGCTGGAAAGAAAACGATGTGGAAACTGCAATAACCGAGGAGCTTGATTCGTTGCGTCTGCCCACACCACGAATCACCCAGTGGTTCCGCGATGCCCTCTCCGCAGCTTTCGACGACGTGGGCACGGCCCAAGCGCAACAGAAGAAGGTATTGGCCAAGCGTCGCACCGAATTGACCAACATGCAGAGCCGTCTGCTGGACGGCTATCTGGGCGGAACGATCAACGAGGCGGCCTTCACGGACAAAGCCGAGGACCTCAGACAGCAGGCCGACGACGTCGAACGTCGACTCGATGAAGCCGAACGCTTCGATCCCGCATGGGGCCAGACAGCATTGGCGGTCTTCGAATGCAGCCAGAATCTCGCGGATATCTGGCGCGGTTCAAACTGGGCCACTCGGCGCGAGATCCTCGATTGCGTCAGTTTGAACCGTACCCTTAGCGATACAAGTCTCGTGTTGACAAAGAGAAAGCCGTTCGACTTTCTAGCCGAACGGCCGTTTTTGAAGAAAAGTCGGGGTGATAGGATTTGAACCTACGGCCTCGTCGACCCGAACGACGCGCTCTACCAAGCTGAGCTACACCCCGCGATCCGGCTTGGACGGTACGGCCCGCACAACCCGAACAGACATGCATAGTAGGCCGCAGCATCGCGGTTTGGCAAATTGGAGGGGTCGCCCCGGATCGCCGGGGCCATGGCATATTGATCGACCATTGAGCGGGCGTGGTGAATTAAGTGGCGTTCGAGTGGAGCCGATAATGGGATCGGATGTGTATGCCGGCTGGAGCTTTCGATGGAACCTGCGATGATTCGTTTGCTGTGCCCGAACCTGAAGTGCTTGAGCGTTCTGACGGTTCCTTTGAACGCACGGGGGAAGCTGGTTCATTGTCGCAGTTGCCGGATGAACATCCGTGTGCCCGACGGGTCGCCCGGTGAGCCGCCGCCCATCGGCGAGAAGAGCGAGAGCGAGGCGGCTGACACGGTCGCCTGATCGGATAGTCGGTGAGCACGGGGCTCGCCGTCCTCGTTCTCTACATTCTCTAACCATTCGGCACCCTCGACGGACGCTTCACGATCACCACGTTGCAGGGCGGCGCGGTTCTTCGTAGTGTGGCGGGACTGTTTCGAACCCACCCATATGAGGATCACCGCCATGTTTACCGGCGCCATGACGGCGATGGTCACACCGTTCAGCAACAGGGAGGTCGATGAGGCCCGCCTGCGCAACAACGTGTCGTTTCAGATCGACCACGGCATCAGCGGCCTGGTGCCGTGCGGGACGACGGGAGAGAGTCCGACGCTGTCGCATGATGAGCATCGTCGCGTGGTGGCGCAGGTCGTCGAAGCCGCGAACGGGCGCGTGCCGGTGATCGCGGGGGCGGGGTCAAACTCCACCGCCGAAGCGCTGGAGTTGACGCAACACGCCAAGTCGGTGGGAGCCGCGGCGACGCTGCAGGTAAACCCGTACTACAACAAGCCGACTCAGGAAGGGCTGTACCGACACTTCGCGACGATCGCCGATGCGGTCGATCTGCCGATGGTGCTCTACAACATTCCCGGCCGGTCCGTGGTGGAGTTGTCGCCGGAGACGATCGAACGGCTCGCGGCACATCCGAACATCGTGGCCACCAAAGAGGCGACCGGATCGATGGACGTGGCATCGCAGGTGATCGCGTCGACCGATCTGACGGTGTTGTCGGGCGATGATTCGCTGACATTACCGCTGATGTCGATCGGCGCGCGCGGGGTGATCAGCGTGTTCGCCAACATCGCGCCGAAGTGGGTGACCGCGATGACAGATGCGGCGTTGGCGGGCGATTTTGTGTCCGCGCGTGAGCAGCACCTGTCGATGTTTCCGCTATGCAAGGCGATGTTCCTGGAGACGAATCCCATCCCGGTGAAGACGGCGATGAAGCTGCTGGGCGCCGACAGCGGCGAGATGCGGCTGCCGATGTGTGAGATGAGCGAGGCGAACACATCGATATTGCGGGATGCGCTGCGGGACGGCAAATTGCTGTAGCCAGGCATCTGCGCGAGATGTCGCCAGCGGATTAGATTTCCACTATCGCCTTGATGACGCCGGACGTGGGATCGAGAAAACTCTCAAAAGAGCCGATCATGTCGTCCATGGCGACGGGGTGGGTGATCCAGTTGGCCGACCGAATGTCGCCGCGCTCGAGGTGGCTGATGACACGGTCGAGATCGGCGGCGGTGCCGTTGCGGCTGGACAGCAGCGTCGTCTCGCGGCGGTGGAAGGTTGCATCGTCGAACGTCACCTGCCCCTGAATGATGCCGACGAGCACCAGTGTGCCGCCGTGACGGATGTAGTCGAATGCGTTCTGCATCGACGGAATGTTGCCCGTCGCGTCGAAGACGATATCGGGCATATCGTTGTTGGTCAGTTGGCGCAGTTGAGGGATCGGATCCTGGTCCGGGTTGATGCGGGCGGCAATGTCGAAGTTCTTCTCAACGAAATCCAGTCGCGGCTCTGAACGGTCCATCACGATCACCCGAGCGCCGGCGAGCAGCGCGAACTGCACGACGGTCATCCCGATCGGCCCGACACCGATGACGAGCACGGTATCGCCGGATCCCACGCGGCCGCGTTGCACGGCGTGCGCGCCGATGCCGAGCATCTCCACAAGTGCCAGTTCAGCGCAGGACAGCGTCTCGGATTTGTGCAAATGATCGACGGGGACAAGGAAACGTTCGCGCAGAGCGCCGTCTTCCTGAAGACCGATGAGCTTCAGTGACTCACAGCAATTGGTCTTGCCGTGCCGACATGCGACGCAGTGGCCGCACGACAGATACGGATTGAGCGTGCACCGATCACCGGGCGCGATGCCGCGATCGTTCGCGTCGATTTGCTCGACCTCCATGCCGACTTCATGGCCGATGATGCGAGGAAACGTGTAGAACGGTTGCTCGCCAAGATAGGCATGCAGGTCGCTGCCGCAGATGCCGACGTGGCGCACACGGACGAGCGCTTGGCCGGGGCCGGGGGCATCCGGCGTAGGGGTGTCGGTCATGCGGAAGTGGCCGGGCTGGTCGAGGACAATGGTCCGCATGATGGAGACTCGGGTCGGCCGGCTCAGAGCGGGCGGGGTTATCTGCTGCGTCGAGTCTTGAAACGCGATCCGAGTGTGCGGCGCGGCGCGCTCTTGGGCACGACACCGCCGGGAAACTGGCTGGCGTCCGTCTCATCAACGTTGGATACCGCTTCGGTGAGCCGGGATCGCGGCTCGCGGACCGGAGCGGCGGGCTGCTCAGCCCCGGGCGGCGGTGTGCCGGGTTTGAAATCGGGATAGTCGAGTTCTTCGATGTGCACGCTGGTGAGTTTTTCAATTTCAGTGAGCAACTGCCCCTGGTCCGGCGTCACGAACGACCACGCGGTGCCCTTGCGTCCGGCGCGCGCGGTGCGGCCGATGCGATGGACGTACACTTCCGGATCGTCCGGCAGGTCGTAATTGATGATGTGGGAGATGTTCTGCACGTCGAGCCCGCGCGAGGCGAGGTCCGAGGCGATGAGCACATCGAGCTTGCCGCGACGTAGCGTGTTCATCACGCGATTGCGTCGTCCCTGGGTGAGGTCGCCATGAATCTCGTACGCGTCAATCTTGCGATCCTTGAGGAAGCGGGTGACGTTGCGCACGGTTTCCTTGGTCCTGCAGAACACGAGCGCCAGGTCGGCTTCCTCATGGGTCAACAGATGGCGCAACAGTCGGCCCTTGTCCCAAGGCTTGACGGACAGGTATTTCTGTGTGACCTGCGAAACGGTCAGCGAGCCGGCGACGGTGGCGATCTTTTCCACGTCATCACGCATGAAGCGGCGGGAGAGGCGCTCGATCTCGGGGCCGATCGTGGCCGAGACGAACATCGTCTGATGTTGGCCGGAGATCTTGGAGAGGATCTGGCGAATGTCATCCCGGAAGCCGATGTCAAGCATGCGGTCGACTTCGTCGAGCACGACCCAGCGCAGGTCGTTGAAGTGAATCTGTCGGCGTTGGCGCATGTCCATGATGCGGCCGGGCGTGCCGACGATGATGTGCCCGCCTTCTTTGATGCCGTTGAGTTGATCCTGATACGCCTCACCGCCGACAATGCTGACGGCCCGAATGGGCGTGCGGCGACCTAGTTCATTGATCTCGACGACGATCTGGTTGGCCAACTCTCGGGTCGGAGCGAGAATCAGCGTCTGCATCTTCGTGCCGGGATCAGCCTGGGTGAGGATGGGCAGGCCGAACGCGGCGGTTTTGCCGGTGCCGGTCTTGGCTTGGCCCAGGACGTCGCGGCCGGCCAGGGCGACGGGAATCAGCTTGGCTTGAATGTCGGTGGGATGTTCGAAGCCGGCATCCTTGACGCCGCGCAGGACGTCGCCACTGAGGCCAAGATCATCAAAGGTCAGATCGGCTGAAAAGATATCATCCATGGAGAGGGTCCGCTCATACTGCGGCCACGGAACCCTGCGCGAATGGCGTGGCGGCTTGAGCATTTGATTCAAGCGGCCGCGCGATGCGCGAAGGGCCCCAATCGGCCAGTGTCGTTTCCGTGACCGAACATCGGTTCGGCAACACGCCAACATCGTGCATTCTGTTGTTATGTTATAGTCGCCCAGTTGACCAAGCAACAATAAAAAATGCACGGGCCCGGCCATATTGGACCCACGCCGAGCGATTCATGGCGTCAATTCCCAGTTTTCTTGAGATCGATCTGGACACGCTGGTGAGGAACCTGCGAGCGGTCCAAGGACTGATCGGGCCTGATTGTGGGGTGTGCGCGGTGATAAAGGCCGATGGGTACGGCCTGGGCGCGGTTCCGATCGCCAAGGGACTGTCACGGCACGGGGCATCGCTGCTGGCGGTTTACAACCCGCAGCAGGCGGAGCCGCTTCTCGAAGCCGGCGTGGACAGCCCGCTGCTGTTGCTGATGCCGGTGGAGGACCTGCCGGCTCAAGGTTGTCTGGCGGATGCGATTAGGGCCGGTCGTGTGAATCTGACGGTCCACGGCGTGGCCCATCTGGAACAGGTGATCGGCATTGCGGCGACGCTGGATTGCGTCGTGCCGGTGCAGGTAGAGGTGGATACGGGCATGTCCCGTGCCGGCGCGGATCTGGACGAGTTCGGCGACCTGGTTGAGCGAATTGCCGCGGACGATCACGTGCGGCTGGTGGGTGTGTTCAGTCATCCCAGCAGTGCCGACGACGATGCCGACGTGACCGAGCAGCAGTGGAACCGGTTTACCGCGGCGTTGGACGCCCATGACAAACACATCGGGCCTGACGTCGTGATTCACTTCGCCAACAGCCCGGGCATGCTGCGCAGCGAACGGTACCACCAGCGGATGGTGCGAATCGGGTTGAGCCTTTTGGGGCATGCACAACCGGACATGGTGGGCCCGACGGAGATCGCCTCACCGCCGGAGCTGCGCCCGATCGTGCGTTGGATGAGTCAAGTCGTGCGTGTGCGCGACGTGCCGGCAGGCACAGCGATTGGATACAACGGGCGGTACGTCACCCAGCGCGCGTCCACACTGGGGCTGGTGCCGGTGGGATATGCTGATGGCTATCGACGATTGTTGAGCAATCGGGCCGTCGTGCGTGTGGGCGACGCGCTGATGCCGGCGCCGGTGCGCGGGTCGGTCAGCATGGATCAGATCGTGATCGATCTGACGGACGGTCCTGCAATGGCAGTCGGCACGCCGGTCGAAGTGATTTCCAACGATCCGACCGCACCGAACGCATTGCACAAGCTCGCGGCACAGGCGGAGACGATCAGCTACGAAATCCTTTGTGGATTGTCGGCGCGATTGCCGCGGGTGTACCGAGAGGTGTCCCCGGAGGCCGGCAGTTCGTGATGAGGATCAATCGAAGGGACGCAGCAGGTCCTTCATCTCGCGCACGGCCTGACGCAGACCGACGAACACGGCCCGGCTGATGATCGAGTGGCCGATGTTCAACTCGGCCATCTGATCGATCGAGGCGACGGCGGTCGTGTTGTGGTAATTCAGACCATGTCCGGCGTGGAGGCGCAGACCGAGGTCGACGGCCCGGGCGCCGCCTTCGATCAGCTTGTTCAATTCCGCGCTGATCTGTTCGCCGGTCGCATTGGCATAGGCCCCGGTGTGCAGTTCCACAGCGTTGAAGCCCAGTTCGTGAGCGGTTGCGACCTGGGCCGGGTCGGGGTCGATGAACGCACTGGTGACGATGCCCGCATCGCGCAAACGATCGACAGCGGCACGGGTACGATCGCGCTGAGCGATGACGTCCAGACCGCCCTCGGTCGTGACTTCCTCCCGGCGTTCGGGGACGAGCGACACCTGCTGCGGGCATACCCGACAGGCGATATCGACGATCTCGTCGGCGAGGGACATCTCAAGATTCAGCTTCACGTGCACGGTCTGCTTGAGCAGTTCGACATCGCGGTCCTGAATGTGGCGTCGGTCTTCGCGCAGGTGGATGGTGATGCCATCGGCGCCGCCCAACTCGGCTTCTGCCGCGGCCCAGACCGGGTCCGGTTCGTAGGTCCGCCGGGCCTGACGCACGGTCGCGACGTGATCGATGTTAACGCCCAGTTCAATCATGGCATCCGCTCGCGGCGTCCCAAAGCCCACGCGTGGTGATCAACTCTCATCATAGCGAGGGAACAGCGGGTCGCCCTTGCTGACGGGCGTCCCGGGCTGAAGTTGGCCCCACGTTGCCCAGCGGGTCAGGTCGCCGCGCCCGGCATTCTCAAGTGCCTGTGTATAGCTCGTACAACCCAGACGATCCCAGAGCTGCTGCATCCGATCCGGCAACACCGGCCACAGCAGCAGCGACGCGATCCGCAGTGCCTCGGCGCAGTTGTAGAGAATCGTGCCCACCTGCGGCAGTTGCTCGGGATCCTTGGCCAGGCGGAACGGTTGGGTCTGCTCGATATACAGATCGATGCTGCGCACGATGCCGAGCGCCGCGTCGACGGCCTGGGTGAGATTCACCCGGTCAATGGCGCCCAGCACGGTGGCGACGGCTTCGTCGGCGGTACTCGCGTGCGAGCGGCTGGCGGGGACGGATGGTCCGCGCTCAGGCAGCTTGCCGTCGAAATAGCGAACGATCATGTTCGTCCCACGAGCCGCACAGTTGCCCAGCGTGTTGGCCAGGTCGGCGTTGTACACATCGATGTACTTGGCGTGCGCGAAGTCCGAATCAGTCGAGCCCAGCGGTCCCTGGGTGATCAGGAAGTAACGCAGCGCATCGAGCCCAAAGTCGGAAACGTACTGGTCAATCCGTTCCAGATCGATGAAATTACCCAGCGATTTGGACATCTTCTGGCCCTCGGAAATCCAGTAGCTGTGGGCATAGACCCGACCCGGCAGCGGGCGACCCAGGGCCATCAGCATGCACGGCCAGATCACCGCGTGGAACCAGAGAATATCCTTGGCGACCAGTTGCACGTCAGCCGGCCAATATTGGATCCGCTCATCGGTGTCGACGGTCGTCAGGTAGTTGAACAGCGCATCGATCCAGACGTAGATCGTGTGGTCCGGATCGTTGGGCATGGCGATGCCCCAGCCCTCGGCGCCGGTGCGCGAGATGGGCACGTCGGCCAGACCCTCACGGATTCGGCCGAGCACTTCGTTGCGCCGGGCGTCGGGCTCGACGAAGTTGGGGTTCGCTTCAATATGCTGCTGCAGCGCGTCCTGGTATTTGCTGAGTCGAAAAAAGTAGTTGTTCTCGGCGCGGCGAACGAGGGCCTTGCCATTAACCGGGGATTTGAATTCGTATTCCTGGGCCTTGTTCTCGGGGACGTATTCTTCCTGACCGGCGTCGTACCAGCCTTCGTATTCGCCCTGATACACGTCGCCACTGTCCAGCAGTTGCTGGATGTAGGCCACCACACGCTGCTTGTGGCGATCCTCGGAAGTGCGGATGAAATCGTCGTGGCTGAGCTGCAGGCGGGTGAACGTCTGCTGGAACTCGCCGGCGTTCTGATCGGCCCACTGCAGGGCGGTCAGGCCGCGTTCGGCCGCGGCGTCAGCGACCTTCGCCGCATGCTCATCGGTGCCGGTGAGGAAGAACACATCGTCGCCGCGCAGGCGATGATAGCGCGCCAGGACATCAGCCAGCGTCGTGGTGTAGACGTGGCCGATGTGCGGCCGATCGTTGACGTAATAGATCGGCGTGGTGACGTAAAACTTGCGCGGCTCTTTGTCCATAATCCAGTAAGTATAACCTGATTTAGTGCCCAACCCAACCGAACACCTGCGTGTGACGTATCATGTATCGAACCAACAAGGCGATCGTGATGAAGGAAAAGACAGCCGGATCGAGCGGCAGGGGGCCACGCGGATGGTGGCGCGGGCTGCGGCGGTTCCTCGGCGGCTGGCTGAATCTCTACGAGGGTTGCCCGTCGTGCCGATTGCCGTGGGCTCGCCCGCCGAAGCCGGGCAACGATCAGAAACCTGAAGGATCGAGTCAGGGCAAGTGATGCCGCGGGGCCGGGCGGCTTAATCCGACCGGTAGCCATCCGGATGCGATTCGAACCACTTCCAGGCGCTTTCGACAATCTCTGACAGGTCGGTGATTTGGGCCTTCCAACCGAATTCCCGCTCGGCCAGTTCCGCCGTGGCGTAAAGCGAGGGAGGATCGCCCGGTCGGCGCGGACCCGTCTGCACGTTGACCGGACGACCGGTGACCTGCTGCACGACGTCAATCACTTCACGCACGGAATAGCCGCGGCCGATGCCGAGATTGCAGAAGCGAGCAGTCCCATCGGTCATGGCGTCCATGGCGCGGATGTGGGCGGCGCACAAGTCTTCGACGTGGATGTAGTCACGCACGCACGTGCCGTCGGGAGTGGGGCAGTCATCGCCGAAAATCGTGATCGAATCGCGCCGGCCCAGCGCGGCCTGAATCACAATGGGAATCAGATGTGACTCGGGCGTGTGATCCTCGCCGAGCGATCCATCCCGAGCGCAGCCGGCAACGTTGAAATAGCGCAGGGCCGTGAACGCGAACCCCGAATCGGCGGCGGCGCGGTCACGCAGGATGCGTTCGACCATCAGCTTGGACCGGCCGTAGGGATTGATCGGATCCTGCGGCATGGTCTCGACGATGGGCATCTCGCCCGGTTCGCCGTAGGTGGCGCAGGTGGAACTGAACACGATGCGCTTCACGCCATGCCTTTCCATCGCACGAAGCAAGGACACGGTGCCGGCGGTGTTGTGGTGGTAATAGCGCAGTGGATCAGCGACAGACTCCGGCACGCTGGCCAGCGCGGCAAAGTGCATCACCACATCAACCTTGTGCTCGACGAGCAGGTCCATGATGGCATCGGTCGCACCAAGATCAAGTTCGGCGAATGCCGCGCGCGGGTCGACGGCGGGCCGGTGGCCGAGCGACAGGTTATCGATGACCACGACGCGATGCCCCGCGTCAAGCAGTTGGCGCGTGGCATGGGAGCCGATGTACCCCGCCCCTCCCGTGACCAGCACGTTCATCGATGGTTCACTCCGTGACTGGGTCTTTGCCACGGCCGAGCCGGGCGATCAGAGCCGTGACGATGAAGCCGGCGATGATCAGGCCGATCGCACCGAACACCTGCGTGGATAAAGGCGAAAATACTTCCGTGGAAAACTCGTCGGCGGTGATATCGGCCAATGACAGCTTGGTGACAACTTGTCCCTTGAATGTATCGCCGATCTCCGGCTGCACGCCCACCTGGAAGGGCCACAGCCCCACCACCGCGCCGACGAGCAAACCCAGCAACGCGCCCAAGGTGGGTTTTTCGAATCGCGCCAGCAGAATTTTCAAGAGGTTGCTGACCACGACCACGCCCACGACCACACCGATGCCCACCGGGAGCACGACAGACATACATAGGTCGGCCGCGGCACCAACGTCGAACGTGAACACCGCGTCTTTGAATGCATCCATCCCTCCCAGGATCGGGACGTAGACCCCAAGCACGAGAAGCAAATAGCCCCCGCTGATGCCGGGCAGAATCATGGCACTGGCGCCGGCGATGCCGGCGATGAGCATGAACACAAATCCGGACCGGTCGGCAGTTCCACCCGATTGATCGCTCTGGTAGAGAGCCAGCACCGCCATGCCCGCGAAGCCGACCACGGCGGCGATCCAGGCGGATGCCTCCGCCCGACCGATGAGTTTCCACACGATCGGCACGCCGCCAAGCGTCAGCCCGATGAAGATGCTGTACATGATCCAACGGTGATCGACCACGAGATCCTTGACCGGCCCGGCCAGTCCAAAGAATGCTATCGCCGCCGCGATCACCACCGAGCCGAGCACGACCAGTGACGGCCGACGAAGACGAAACGTCGTCACTTCCGCGATGGCCTGGATAAACCGGGGATACACACCCGCGGCCAGGAGCATCGTCCCGCCGCTGATGCCGGGCACAAGATTCGCCAGCCCCATCAGGATACCGCCGATCCCGCCGCGTACCGCCAGCAGAGGCAGCGGCGGCGTGTCGCGCAACGGGGCTGAGCGTGCGTTGGGTTCGTTCATAGAAGCGTCACATCGTCGTCGATGGTCGGATCGGCGTCATCATTGTCCGATTCATCGGCTGAATCATCGACCGACTGCGGCTGAACCGTCGGCGGCGAATCAAAGACGGCCACGTCGTCGGCCCGGCCCAGGGCGATCGCCCCGTGAACCGCAGCCCAGCGCTTCTCGGCGTCGGTCCGATCGCCGATGAGCGACACCCAGTGACTCAGCACATGTTCCACGAACCGCGGCGTGCGCATCGCCGCCGCCGAACCATCGGATCGAGCCAGCCAGAACATCAGGGCGTACAACTCAGCATGCTGATTGGCGTGGCGCGCATAGATCATCGCCGACTCGGTCCAACTGATGTCGGGCGCGGTGAGCTGTTGCTTCGCCGGGGTGAAGCACTGATCGACCATGGCGTCAAGCAGCGCACGTTTGTCGTCGAAGTAACGGTAGATGCTGCCGACGGAGCAGCCCAGCCGCTTGGCGATGGCGCGGATGGTCGTGCCGTCGTAGCCGGACTCGGCGAAGCAATCGGCGGTGGCGTCGAGGATGTGCTCGCGAGACAGGAAACCCGGGGCGCCGGGGCCGCTGGGCCGGGTGGTGGTCCTCGGCAGGTCTTCGACGCGGACAGCGGGATTGGTGATGACGGCGGCGGTGACGTCCGTGGTATCGGCCATAAGTTCACCTCCTTGTGAACGCCGGCTATTGTCGGACACGACGCCGATTCAATCAAGCGGCCACCCGCCGAACGCCTTGGTACGATAACGCAGTCGGCAGGCGGCTGTTTGTGAGCGGAGTCCCATGGAAGCATCGCAAGGCGGCACAGAAATCGCACCGGGCCTGTCTGTGCCCGATGGGGTATTGCGCTTCCGGTTCGACCGGAGCTCCGGGCCGGGCGGACAGAACGTCAACAAGCTCAACACGCGGGCGACGCTGTGCGTGGATCTCGACGCCCTGGCGGGTGGACTGCCGGCCGACGTGATGTCGCGGCTGCAGCGTCAGGCCGGTCCGTGGCTGGGCGACCAGCAACTGGTCATCACATCGCATGGCCATCGGTCGCAACACGCCAATCGCCGGGCCTGTCTGGAGAAGCTGCGGCAGTTGATCATCAAGGCCCGCGTTCGGCCCAAACCACGCAAGCCAACGCGACCGACGCGGGGGAGCATCGAGCGAAGGCTGCAGGCCAAGAAACGCCGTGGTGATATCAAACGAACCCGCCAGGAACCGGGCAGCGATGGGTCGTGAGATCGACGGTCGCCCAGGACCAGGCCGGCGATGCTTCACCAAGCGCATGGCGCTTAGAAGCGGTAACATACGGATGCTCTGAAACGACGCCGGACCGCAGGGATGGCGGGATTCAACGTGTGATTTGCTCCAGGGTCATGTCCGCATTCTGCTGCGGCGTCGACGAGACGATGGTCCGGCACAACATCCAACCGAGGGCACATTCATGAAACTTTCACACGCACTGCTTTTCACGATCCTCTGTTCTGCTGTGTGCTGGGGGCAGGACGCATCGCGGTGGGAGGCGCTTGGCCTTAAGTCAGCGGAGCTACCCGGGGCAACGCTTCACTATGAACCGGTGTTGGAGGAGCACGTTGCGACGTTGCGGGAAGCATATGAGCAGTTTCGAGTTGATGCCGCGGAAACGATACAGAGCGTACAACGTCTCCGGGACAAGAGCGGCGAGATCGTGGCGGAAATGAATCGAATTGTCGGCGCCACGCCCGATGAAGCTGAACTGGCCACTCAGAGTGATATGCTCGACCGCTTCCTGGCGAAGGGCGAGAGGCTGCTCGATACCGAACGGATCACGCGCGTCTTTCTGGTTACCCAGACGACGATTAAGGATCACCTGCGCGCGGGGGGATCATTGCCAGGCTTTACGTACAGCAAGGCGACGGACACCGTCAGCTACCATTTCAGTATCCAGAACCAACTCGCCGAGGACGCGGAGATCACCGTGCCCGTGGGGGACCCCGACAGCATCAGAACGTTCTTCCCCATGCTGACAAGATTAACTGCGAGCGCTTGTCACGTCGCTTTTCACGAGATTGCCGAGTATGTCATCTTCAGCCGACTCCGACCCAGCGACCCGTACTTCCGGTGGTTCAGCGACGGCTTTGCCAACGCGATCGCCGGTCGCTTGATATCGAAGCACATGGGCGCCAAGGCAGGCCGGGATTTTGCTGCGATGCATGACGTCGCGCCCCACGCCGATTTGAGACGGCACGTGAACCTGTATTATTGGATGGGCGTCGATTACTGCATCGAGACACCTCTTGAGAAAGACGGTCGCCTGACCCTCGCGCGCTACGCGTATGCCACGTCGGAGGCTGACCGCCTGATCGACGCACACGGGCTGGAGTGCGTGCGGCTCATCCTCGACCAAGTAGATACGGGCGGCGCGTTCGAGGATTCGCGGCGGCTGTTCCCGGCAGTGATGGAGGTCACGGGTGAGGATATGGAGCAGCGATTCAAGCGTTACCAATTGTTCGACACGAAGGCGGCATGCATCGAGTATTACGCGGAGCAGAGCAATGCGGCCGTCAAACGCAGGGATTATGCCGAGTCGCTTTACGCGACGCAGCGCATGTTGGAACTGAAGGGGCCTGAAGATCCTCGCTTCTACAGCAACTCCGCGTGGGTGCTGTTCCGCATGGGTCACGAGGACATGGGCGACCGGGCGATTCTCGATCATGCCGATTTCTGCAAGCGTCGCGGCAACCGCACGGCCGAGGCCATCATGCACAAGCTGTTCATTGACTATGCGTTGCATTGCCGCAACCTGGCCAAGGCCGTGCCGTCTGCTCAGGAAGTGTTAGCCGATGAGCCGGAGCACGTGCCGGCGATGGCGGTCGAGATGCTCCGAGTCGGCGAGGCCGGCAATACGGAATTGGCGCACATGACCGCCCGTCGCATCCTGGAGCTGGAGCCGGACCCCAAGAGCCCCTGGCGCCAACTGGCTCAGTCAGGCTTCGCAGCGAAATCCAACGAATAGCATGGGGGCGCTCGCGTCCCATGGCGCTCAGAGCCGGCTGCTTCTGATCTGGCAGTCCGCGCGCTTCAGAACATCCGGCTGAAGTTGCAGGCCGAGCCCCGGCGCATCGGTTGTACGAATGCTGCCGTTCTCGATCGGCGGCAAATCGGTCGCCAGTTCGCTGTACCAGCCGTAGTAGTAAGCGCGGACGAACTCCTGGATGTGACAGTTGCGGGCGTTGAGGGCCAGGTGTGTCGATGCGGTCAATGCGACCGGGCCCGTGCAATCGTGAAACGCCACCGGCACGTGCCAGGCCTCGGCCATCGCGGCGATCTTGTGGCCTTCGGAGATGCCGCCGCACCATGTCAGGTCCAAAATGATCAGTGCCAGCGCGTCCATCTCAAGTAAATATCGGAAATCCGCCCGGCTGCCGCGCGTCTCCCCCACTGCTATCGGCGCCGCTGTCGCACGCGCCACTTCTTCGATGCTGTGCAGATGGTCCATGACGACGGGGTCTTCAATCCACATCGGGTCGAACCGCTCCAGCGCCCGGCAGATTTGCACGGCCGTCGGACGATTCCACAGCGAATGCAGCTCGGCCATCACGTCGATCCGGTCACCCACAGCGTCGCGAATCTTCCGGAACGGCTCGAGCGCCTTGTCGAGATCGGCCGCGGAAATGGCCTGTCCGTCGGTTGCTTCCGCCGCGTAATCGAACGGCCAGATCTTCATCCCCGTGATCCCCATCTCCAGCAGACTGTGGGCCAACTCGTCAGCGTGATTCAGGAACGCGGCGAGGTCTTCGTATCGTCCGCCGTCACTGTCCAGGCCAAAGTTTCCGGTCCCGACTCGCGTGTGATCCTGCGTATAGCGTGTGCCGGCGCAGGTGTTGTAGACCCTGATCTGATCGCGCACCTTGCCGCCGAGCAGTTGGTGGATCGGCAGGCCCGCGGTCTGACCCAGCAGGTCCCACAGAGCGATATCGACCGCGGAACAGCCGCGCATCTCCGCCCCGGATCCGGTGAATCCCAGGTACCCAATGGCGTTGGCGTGATGCAGATCAATGCGCCCGGGGTCCTGATCCAGCAGATACGGCGCGATGTGTTCGTGAATGTGCGCTTCAGCGGCGCCCGGTCCCAGAAACGTCTCGCCCAGCCCGATCAGCCCCTCATCGGTGTGCACGTGGACCCAAAGCAGATTGGGGAACTCCCCCAGACGAATCGTTTCAATGTCGGTGACCTTGATGGGATTGACTCCGGTGTTCGGCGGTTGAATCGGCCAGCCATTCATCGGATACCGGCCGCGTCGTGTCTAGATTGCGGTATATGACAAACTTCTCCCACTCCGTGGTTGTGAAAAACTCATGGAGGTGCGGCGCCGCGGTGCTGTTGTCCGCCGGCGTGGCGTGCACGAGTATCTCCAGTCGGGCGAATCCCGGCATTGCTTCATCCTGGAGTTGGTTGGTTCGATGGCCTGACGGGCCGCGAATAAAAATCCAGTCCGGTGGGTGTTTCTTGTCCAACGCGCGAAATCGCTTGGGCGTCTTCCCTTGGATGTGTGAAAGGTGATATCTTGCATCAAAATATCGCTGGTCGGTGTGGAAGATCAGCGGAAACGCCGGGTGCGGCAGGTACACCATCTGACCCGGTTCGGCTTGTTCGTTCAGAAAATCCACCAGATCCTCGACGCGATCAGTGTATTCGGTCGTGATGGACCGCACAAAACGGACCATCGGCACATCCAACCCATGATTCGGTTCGGGCGCAACGAAACGGACGACCGATAGTACGTTCGTCAGCGCTACGATCAGCACCAACGCGCGGCGCAGCCAGGTCCAACGTACGACGTAGCACATGCTGACTCCCAGAGCCAGCATCAACACCGGCACCAGCGCCCCCAGATACCGAAAGTGTCCAAAGGGCGGAATGCTCAAGAATAGCGGGACGACCACAATCGTTGATGCGATCAGAACGCTGAACTCACTAGCGGCCAATGGGTAGTCGGCGCCCGTCGCATCGCTCACCGTCGGCTCATTCCGACGCCGTCTCACTTCACGACAGATCAGCACGCCCAGTGCTAGTAGCATGACGATTGCCGGGGCAATGAGCCAATCCATCTTGAGCACGAACGACAGCCAGTTGTTCAGAATCGTGTTGATTTGGATGAAATTCGACTGTTTCACCGACTGCGCGTAGAGCAGCCACGGCAGCGCAGCCAAACCAAACACGGCAAAGCTTATCCCCATGGGCCACAAGCGCCGCCAATGCCACCGCAGGAGGATCGCGCCGGCCACACACAGGGCCGCCACATTCCCCGCCACAATGACGTAGTTGCAGTAAAACTGCGCGATCAGCGCGATCGCAAGGACGATCGTGCCACGCACAGGTCGACGTCGAATCAACTCATGAAACCCAAACAGCAGACCCACCTGAGCGCACATCAGCACCGCGTGATAGCGGCATTGTCGCGACAGCAGATAGAACGACACGCACATCGCACACATGAACATGACGGTCAATGTCAGTTCTATGTTCTCGTAAACGTGATGCGTCAGCCTGCCCAGCAGCACAAGCGTGACGAATCCAAGCACCACGAACGGCAATCGAGCGGTCTCGGTGGATTTGCCGAATAGCCAGAACGATCCCGCGGCGATGTACTCATCCAGCCAGGGCGACCACACCCAGATCTTCTGCTCGTTCAGGTCATTGCCGTTGAGGAGGGTAATCACGTTGCGGCCGTCATCCGCGACAGGCACGCCGAATTTCAGAATATTCACCGCGAGATTGGCCGTCTCCGCCTCATCGCCCCACAGCAGTCGATCGCCCAGCCGCCACGACAGACCAAACGCCGCGAACAGCAGTATCAGCGACAGGATGATCCATGTATTGCGATTCATGGCGGTTGGTGCCCCTTAAGCCGACGCCATGGCGTGACGTCGCGGCGGCATTGTATTCGACGTGTCGGGGTATATTCTATCGGCCAAATGCGTCGGCCACGCCGCATGAACGCCGCACATGCCATAGGAGCCGCTTCCGTGCAATACGTCCAACTGGGGTCCACCGACGTCAACGTCTCGCGCGTCTGCCTGGGCACCGTGTCTCGATCAGAGCGGGATGAAGCAACCTGCCTGGCGACGATCGATCGGGCCGCGGACCGGGGCTGCAATTTCCTGGATTGTGCCAACATCTATCGGGATGGTCTGTCCGAGCAGATCTTGGGCAAGGCGATCCGGGGTCGGCGCGACCGGTTCATCGTCACGACGAAGGTCGGCGCCGCCCCCGCCGAAGACCCGTCACGCGCCGGATTGTCCAAAGCCAACGTCTTCTGGAACGTCGAGCGCAGCCTCAAGCGACTGGCGACCGATTACATCGATCTGTATCTCTGCCACACGCCCGACCCGAACACCCCGATTGCCGAAACGATCGATGCCATGGACATGCTGATCCAGCAGGGCAAGGTGCGCTTCGCCGGTTGCAGCAATTTCGAAAGCTGGCGCGTGGCGGAATCCCTGCAGGTCAGCGCCCAACAAGACTTGACCCGCTTCGTCTGCAATCAGGTCCAATACAGCATGCTGACGCGCCGGATCGAGGCCGAGGTGATGCCGTATTGCCAGGCTCATGACGTGTCGATCACCGTGTACGCCGCGACCGCGATCGGATTGTTGTCCGGCCGCTGTCGTTACGGCCAGGCGCCGCCAATGGGCACTTCGTGGCAGCGCGGGCCTTACAACTATCGCGATGCCCTGACCCCCGCGGTCGATCAGATCATCGCCGCCGTCATCGACATCGCACAACGATACGGCAAGACGCCCACGCAGGTGGCCATGCGCTGGTGCTTGGAACACGGCGTGACGTCGGTGATCACCGGGGTCGACACGCCGGATCGCATCGACGAGAACTTCGACGTCATCGATTGGTCGCTGGATGATCGGGACACCGAGCACCTCGATCGCCTCACCGAACGACACGACCTCACCATCCGTAAGGATTGCCAGGACGGGTACCAGGAAGAAGCGTGATCACGTCCGTCGTTGGGTTGCGCGATCAGGTCGCGCTCACCATCCCTTCCAACTGCCATCGTCATGACGGTACTGTCGGTACGGCATCGGCTCGTACGGCAGCTTGGCGATGTCCTGCTCCTTAACCTCCAGTCCAAGCCCGGGTCGATCCGTCATCGAGATGTACCCGTCGGCCACGACCCAGTCGTGTTCGACGTAGTTGGGGAACATATTGAACCAGAATTCCGACATCTCCTGGATCAGAAAATTGGGGATCACCGCGTCGAAGCTCAGCGTCGCGGCCAAATGCAGCGGGCCACCGGCGTTGTGCGGGGCCATCAGCATCTGCGACATCTCCGCCAGCCGCGCAATCCACAACATGTGCGTGATGCCGAAGCTGTGCACCAGATCCGGCTGCAAATAAGCACACGACCGACGGTCCGTCAGTTCCTTGAATTGATCGGCGGTGAACAACTTTTCACCCGTGGCGATGGGCACGGGGCTCTTGCGCGACACTTCTTCCAATGCTTCAATGGATCCGACTTTCACCGGCTCTTCAAGGAACAACGGCCGATACGGTGCGATCTTGTGCGCCAACGCCAGGCTCAACTCCGGTGTCGGACTGCCGTGGGCATCAAGCAGGATTTCAAAATCATCGCCCGCCGTTTCACGGATCGCCGCCACACACGCGGTGGTCAGCTCGACCGCTTCGTGATCCATCGGCCAGGTGCGCGTTTCCAGCGGATTGCCCTTGCCCGCGCGATGACCGGCGTCGACCAACTGCTGGACCGACTCAAGCGCCGCCTCCGGCGATGACAGCCGCATGCCGTGGCCGTACACCTGAACCCGCTGACGCTGCGCCCCGCCAAGTATCGTGGTCACCGGCACGCCCCACGCCTTACCCGCGATGTCATACAGCGCGGCGTTAATCGCGGCGATCGCCGTGCCAAACACCGGCCCGCCCTTCCACGGTGAACGATTGCTGATGTCTTCAGTGAGCGCCGCGACCTGCGTGGGATCCTGACCCTCCAGCAACACCGCCCAATCGTGCAGCGTCGCCTCGACCATCGGCACCAGCCACTCCCCGGTGCCCTCGCCCCACCCGCTGATGCCGGCGTCGGTCTCAATCTTCAAGAAAAGCCACGGCTTGGACTTGCTGTAAATCTCGCGCTTGCTGGCCGCGTCGTCCTTGCGGTGTTGGGTGGGGACGGAAAACTTGTACGTCTTGATGTTCGTGATGCGCATGGCAGTCGCTCATTCCTGAATCAGTCGCCTCGGAGCGGCGGGTTGCTGAATCCCAGAGTGTAACCACCACCGTGGCCGTGACCACTCTACCGGCCGATGGCCACGCGCGCCTGCCGGGCCTGTTCGCCGAGTCGCTTCGCCGACACGGGAATCGCGGTCCCCAGATCCTGCGCGAACAGCGACACGCGAAACTCTTCGATCATCCATCGCAGTTGGGCCAACTGAGGATCCATGGCCCGCGGCGCCGGCGGCCCCGTCGCGAGCACCGCCCGCCAGAACGGAGCCAATTCCGCCTGCCGGGCGCGGTCCCGCTCCATCTGACCGGTCTGGGCCTTCTCCAGTCGCCGCGCAATGGCCAACAGGTATCGCGGGAACTGCCCCAGCCAACCCCAGGGCGTCTCGGCAAGGAATCGCGGCATCAGCAGAACGCCCAACTGCCCGCGCACGTCTTCTGCGACCGGGTGGGCATGCGGTTTGGCCGCCTCCAGCGTCAGCGCAATCTCGTGATGAGTAGCCACGATCTGTTTCAGCCACGCAAACAACGTCTGCGCCGTATCCGTGAGCCGATCACGACGCGC
>NYZD01000184.1 GCA_002685935.1 Planctomycetaceae bacterium
CATCGTTGGCCTCCTTGCCGAAGACCAGTCTCACATCAAACTCGACATCGCGCAACCGAACATGCGCCGAACAAATCAGCCGCCAGACAGACCCTAGCCGCGTTCGCATCGTGCGGAACATCGAGGCGTGGCATAATCTGCGGACCGCATTCACGTTGGTTGAATTGCTGGTCGTCATTGCAGTCATCGCTGCGTTGCTGGCGGTATTGGTGCTCGCACTGTCGCGAGCCAAGGCCACGACTCATCGTGTAGTTTGCCTCAGCAATCTTCGCGAGCTTCAGACGGGGTGGGACCGGCTATTGGCGGCTGGTGCGCTGGAGCACCGCGCGCATCATACTGGTGAATCAAAGGATGCGCGGCTACGGCGAATGCGGGAACGTCGTGACGTATGGCTGAACGGCCAGCGACGCTTCAAAGCTCGGACAATCACCCCGATTTCCCTTGCTTCCGCAGCGATCTCATGCTTGGATGGGCCGCGATCAGCGGTCCGGCGACCAAGGCTGCGTACCGTTTCCGCCCGGCTGCCTTGACCGCAATCTTGCCCCCCAATTCCAGCTGATTCCCCCTTGGCCGCGCTTGCATACTACAATGACGACCGTATTTATAGGACACCCGGCACAGACCGGGCCGGATCATGCTGAAGTTGCAGATGTCAATGCACACCGAATCCGGGTCCGTCACGCCGGCCAACGGAGTTTCGCACCATGGCTGTTGAGCAGGACGACGTTGAGTCATCCGCGTCGCCGGCCACGCCGCCGGTCGGTGATGGGCTCGTCCACCTGGTGCATCACGGTCGCCGGCGGTGGCGGCTGCTGATCTTCGCCGAGGCTCTGGGCCTGACGATCGCGGCGCCGCTGGCCTATCTGTGGCTAATCTTCTTGCTCGATCAGATGGTCCACCTGCCGATCTGGGGCCGAGCTCTGGCGTGCGCGGTGTTCCTGGCGTGCGTGATGTCATTGGTGATCGTGATGATTCGACGGTGGCGACGCGCGCAGCTCACCGACGATCAGGTGGCACTGGCGATTGAGCGGCGCACGCCGGGCGGATTGGAGAACCGCCTGATCAACGCCATTCAATTGAAGCGCGATCACGCGCGGCATGATGCCTCAATCAGCCAGACCGTCATCGACGAGAACGTCAGGCATCTGCAACAGCGATCCCTGCAGCAGGCCGCGACCGCACGGCCCGCCGCGGTGCGCCTGGGCCTGGCCGGCCTGTTCATCGCCATCGGACTCATGCTGTTCTGGTTTCACCCGGATCAGTTCGGAAACGCCGCCGCTCGGATCTTTCAACCGTTCGCGCATGTGGATCCGATCTTCCGCACCATATTGCGCGTCACGCCCGGCGATATCGAAGTGGCGCCCGGACGGGACGTTACCATCCACATCGAGATCGAGGGCGCGGTGCCCGGCCATCTCGTGATACTGAGCCACCAGTTGGGTCGCAAGTCGACACACCGGGTGACCCCCGATCCGGGGGGGCGAACCGCAACCTATACGTTCGAAGCCATCGAACGCACGACGACGTACGCTGTCCACGGCGGCGACTTTACCACCGGCGTCTACCAGATCACCGTGTCGCTGGCGCTGGCCGTCTCGTCGCTCGACGCGGTCTTGGATTACCCCAGCTACACCGGCCTATCCGATCAGCACGTTCACTCCGGCGATGGGCATCTTGAAGCGTTGAACGGCACGCGTGCCACCGTGACGTTCGCCCTGAATCAGCCTGTCGCCGAAGCGGCGCTGCTGCTCGAGCGGAGCGACGACGTGGGCGGTGCATCGACGCCGACGGACCGCATCCCGCTGAGAAAGCGGGGCGATGCGCATTTCACCGGCGACCTGGCCCTGAGCAACGTCACCGGATACACGATCCAGGCGACCACCACCGACGGCAGGAATCTGACCAGCGGCAGGCACATGCTTCGTGCGATACCTGACGCGCCTGCGGAGGTCCAGCTCAGCGGCGTGGAGTTGCAGTCGGAGTTGGCCATCGACGCGATCCTGCCCGTACACGTGACCGGCCGTGATGATTACGGACTGGCCGCGGTGGAGTTGGTGTATCGCAACCCGTCGCGCGCCGAGACGACCGATGGTGCGCCCGACGCTATCGAAATGTCATGGCAGACGTTGCATCCCTGGGCGCTTGATGCCGGTGCCATGACATTTCAGGATTCCTACCCGTTCGACCCCGCGGCGATGATTGCCGCCGAAGGTGAGCTGATCGAGTTGGCCGTGCGCGGGCGCGACCATGACCCGGCGAAAGCCGGACAATGGTCGATCACCCCGCCCGTCACAATCGTCTTCAGCAGCGACCGCGCACGTTTGCAGATTCTGTACGAGCAAATCCTTCGCACCGAGCGTGAGCTGCGCGAACTCATCAGCGGTCACGAATCGCAGATCGAATCAGCCGGCGTGTGGATGACAAAGTTGGACCCCGCGTCCGGGTTGCGCTGGGATGACCAGAAGAACCTGTCGGATCTCGCCGCCGCCATGGCCGCACAGGCCAAGTCACAAGCCTCGCTGCGCGAGGCCGCGGCGAACACCGCGCGCGACATGCCCGAAGACGCCGGAAGTCTGCGCCTTTCCGTCGCGATGCTCGCCGATACGGAAATGATTCGGGCGATTCGGATTTGGGAAGCGGCGACCGATCGATCCACGCCGCAGGATAAACGCGGCGCCGTCGGCGATGCGCGGCTCACCCAGGAACGCACACTCCGCAGTCTGCACCAGATTCATCAGAAGTACGTCCTGTTCCAACACCATTGGGAATTGGAACACATGGTGCCGTTCATCGAATCGCTTGCGGATCGACAGGCGGCGCTGGCTGACCTGTCCACCACTTACGGTGACCTGAGTGTGAACGCCGTCGGTTCGGCGCAGCGCCGGGGCACGCAACGCCGACAGCAGAAGATCTCGGAAATGACCGCCCTGGCCCGCCACGCGACCGCGGGAATCGCCGAACGCCAGACCGATCTTGGCGCCATCATGATCGACGCCTTTCGCCATGCATCCGAAGCGCTCGGCGACAACGAACTGATCGCCGCCATGGACGGCGCGTCTCAGCACGCCGGCACCGGCCAGTGGGCCGAGGCCGCCTCGCGGCAGGGGCATGCCGCCGAGGAACTGGCCGACATTCACCGTGATTTGGTGACCGCCCAGGCCGAGGCTGCTCGCGAGGTGCTCGCCGCGCTCAATGAACTCGACGAGAGCCAGGTCGATGCCCAGGGCGACATGAAGCAACTCAAGCCCGGTACCGGCGAGAAGGTCGTCGAGTTCGATCCTGATCAGGTCACGTTGAAAGATCTGGTGTATTACCGCCGCATCGCCGAAGAGGGCCGCAAACGCGGCGTTCCCGACGACAAGATCGTCGACTACACGTTCGAAGATTCGATGAGAGGCTTCCTGAGTCAGCGGAATCCCGAGGCCCTTCAGTCCATCGATCGCCTGAACCTGGCGCGGCAGCCGAGTGGTGAATGGTCCGTGCCGAATTCTTCGGATCGCGAGGCAAACCGGACGGCCCCCAATTTGCAGGAGGAGTTGGACGACATCGTCGGCAACCTGTTGGATGAAGCCGACCGGCTTCGCGAAGATTTTGAGACCTACAACCTCAACACTCAGTTGCGCGTGGTCGACCCCGGTGAAGTCGGTAAGCAGGGCGGCGATATCAATTCAATGGGTGCCGCCGCGGCCACGGGCAATCAGAAGCCGCCCACTCACAACTTTGGTGGCGCATCACGCACGGGTCGACAAGGCGCGCGGGTGCACGGCCTGGTTGCCGGCAATGAAGGGATCAATCGCAAGGGACGAGACGAAGCCCAGGAGGGACAGCAGGAAGCGCCCGACCAAAAGGGAATGGTGTCCAATCAGAATTCGTCGAACATGCAGCAGGACACCTCGACCGGGGTCGGCGGCAAGCGCGTGATGGAGCAGGTCTCATCATTCAGCACGAAGGACGCCGGCGAGTGGGACGATTCCATGGCCGATCGCATGCAGGATCCGCAAAAGACCCAGCAGATCGTCGAGCGACAAGGCAAACCCCTCGACCCGCGCGTCGCCGAAGCGTTGCGCGATCTAAACAGCGATGTCGAACAGGTGATCCAACGTATCAAGGCCGTGCGCAAGGAGTTGGACAAGCTGTATCTGCCCACCGATCATCTCGACGACATTGTCGGCCAAATGCGCGTGAACCTCGATCGCTTAAGCCGGCAGCCGGAGTCCGAAGTCTTCCGCCGCCAGATGGAACTGCTCGACCGCCTCGTCAGCACCATGTCGGTCTTCAATCGGCCCATGTCCGATTTTCAGCGCAGTCTGCGGCGGAACCAGGTCATCAAAGGTCGCGTCCTCGATCAGCCGGCGTCCCCCGTGATCCCCGGGTATGAACGGGCCGTCAAGCGCTATTATCAGGAGCTGGCTGAGCCGTGATCTTTGATGCGCCTCATGCAATCAAGCTCCGGTCATGGCGAAGCCGGCTTGTGGGACTGCTCGTCGCCGCCGCGATCACGGTCGTCATACTGTCATTGCGCGCCTCTGCACAGGAATCGACTCCTGATAATCCGCTCGTACAGGTTCTGGCGCCCGGCGCGACTTGCGCGACGATCAGCGATCGACACGGCCTTCTCCTCATCGGCGTGAAAGGCCAGGCGGATCATCATCTGCGCGTCCTATCGGTGGATGCACAAGGCGCTGTGGACTTCGACGGCGCGACGACACTGAAACTACCGTTGCCTGAAGCGCTAAAGAACGCGACGAATTATCCGCTTCAAGTTGTGTTCCATCCGACGCTGGATCTGGTTTACGTGTGGCAGGACCTGTCCGGCGCGACCGCCGCACAACAGGCCACGGTGCACGCAACGTTCGATCACCTTCTGATCTATGCCATTGAGGGTAGATCGCTGACGCTGGTCGCCGGCGCGGCACGGGGTGAGCATTTCCTCCACGGACAGGCGTACGGCGCGATCGCCGTCGATCCACGCGGCCGGCGCATCTTCATGTCCGGATTGCCGGGTGATTCGGACGTCCAGGCGCTCGGATACTTCGACCTCGACCAGCACGGCATGCCCATGCCCGTGCCCACGCCGATTGCGGGCACGCTGGATGGTTACGGCCTCAACAAGCACGAAATGAAGCTCATCCCCCACCGTATCAGCGTGGGAAACGTCCAGAACCACACCACGGCATTCGGCCTCGTCGCGCCATCGACTGATGTCGTCATGTTCAGCGCCTACAACGGCGCAGCCTTGTGGGACACGACCAATCGTCGCGCTGCATTGGGGTACTTCCCGATTTATGGGGCGCCGCGCGACAATCTCATCGGCGCTCATCCTGATCTACCGGTGATATTCGGCGCGGCGGTGGGGTCGCATCAGGTATACCAAATGGAACACGCTGACGGCTACCTGTCGATGTTGCCCGCGACGATCTCGGTCGCCGGCGCGCGATTCCAATCGAAGCCGGTCGTCATGCCCGGCGCGCCGAACCGTGTGGCGATTGGCGGCGCCAATCGCATTGACCTGTTGCCGCTCGATGCCGAGGGGCGCTTTGTCGGGGAGACAAAGTCCATCGCCGTGAAGTGCGCCGCGGTCAGGGGCCTGACGTATTCGTCAAAGTTGGACCGGCTCTATGTGGCGGTGGAGGCGCTGCCGGAATGACGCGGCTCCGCATTACATCGTCGTTCGCGGTCGTGACGCTGGTGATGGGAATCGGCGTGGCGGTCACGTGGGGGCGCACGATTATCGTGACGGCCACAGTCTGCGATCGCATGGCCGGGATTAGCGACATCGCGCCGCGGCAGAGCTGGGCACTGTCTCAACCGTGGCCCGGCATCTATTCCAATACCACCCTCACGATTCAGCCGCGCCAGAGCTTTCTTTTCCGCTTCGACCTTGGTGAGATTCCCGATGGGCATCGGATTGCACACGCCCAACTGACGTTGCCGGTGAATACATGGTCCGGGGTGGAGCCGCGCTTCTATCTGTGGCGCGTCCTGCCGGACTGGGGACGCGGAGCGTGCCACCTGTACCGGAAGGTTGAAAGGGATCGGAAGATCGAATGGACGAAACCCGGCGCCGCGGGGATCTCCTCGGACCGCGCCACCCGCCCCACGGACATTGTCCGCGTCACCGAGGCCGGCGATGTCACGATCAACGTGACCGAAGATTTAGACCTGTGGAACACCGGTGCCGCGCCGAATCGTGGGTGGATGCTCACGGTGGAGGATCCGGGCACGGTTGTGCATCTGCTGTCGCCCGCGTATTCCGCCGCGGCGCGGTGGAAGCTTCGCGTGACGTATGAGCCCCAATAGGTTGTGACGCTCAATGATGTGGCGCATATACATCCCGTGCCTCATTGGAATGGCGCTCGCCGCTTCGGTGCTGGGCGACACCACCGGGACCGCCCCCGACTGGCTCGAGGGTTACCGCGTCCGCTTCCCCGTGCGCGTCGTGTCCGATGCCAAGAAACTCGATGCGAAAACGATCATCGTACGTATCCCGACCGGCGGTTGGCTCAAGCCCGACGCGACCGACATCCGCGTCTGCGGCCCGGATGGCGGGATCATTCCCGCCATTGTCCTGGCGCACGATCCGCTCGGCGATACGATCATCCAGTTTCGCCAGGAGTCCAAGGAGGAACGCTACTGGGTCTACGTGTCGAACCCCGATGCCCCCGGAAAGGATCTGGCGTTCGAGGCACGCGTCAGCACCGCCAAAGAAGCATCGATCCAGGCTGGATTGTTGAAAATGCGACTGGCCAAAGTGTCCGCGGAGAACGCCTCGGCGCTGCGCGATTTGCTCGCCGAGATCGGAAAGCAGCAGGGCATCTTCGATCAGGCATCAACCAATCTGGCAACCTGGCAGGAGGCCCTGCCCAAGCGCGAGGCCGAACACGCCACTGCCAAAGTATTGGTTCCGCCCGCCAAGACGACACTGGACCAGGCCGCCGCAGCGCACGCGCCGTTTCAAAAGATCGCCGACGAAAAGACCGCATTGTCCCGTGCCGCGTCGACCAAGGCGAAGCGCGCCCAGGCCGCAGCCGCAAGAGCCGCACAAGCGCACAACGCCGCTATCGGGAAGCTCAACACGGCGCAGCAGAAGCTCGCGGCCGACCCCGCCCCTTCCGAACAGGAAACCGCCGAACTGAACCAGCGGATCGCGGACCTGAAATCGGCGCTTCCGGAGTTGGAAGCCGTCGTCCAGTCCACGGCTGCCGCGGCCGTTCCGCTCGAAGCCGAAGCCGCCGCCGCCAAACAGGTCGCAACGGACGCTCGCCTCGCCGCCGCGCCGACGGACACCACGCTCAAACAGGCGCGCACCCAACACACGCAACTGTCCAATGCCGCGAAGCAGGCCGCCGCCCGTGTCGCCAAAGCCAAGAACGTCATCACCTCCGAATCCAAACTGAAGGCCGACGCCCAGGCCGCCCTGGCAAAGCTGCAACCCACGCTGCCGGGCATCAAAAAGGCCGCCACGGATTCCAAAACCGCCAGCGATAATGCCGTCACCGATGCCCGCGCCAAGGAAGCGACTTACTTCGATCTCGCCGCCGCGGTGGATCCGCGCCTGCTCAAAGAAGGATTGACCGTCGAGTTCCGCGAGTGGTCCGGCGACAAGTTCGCCGACTGGGCGCAGGTCGTCGAAGGCCTGCAATGTTCGGACAACGTCCTGGGCGGCGCCGTCGTCACCGAGGTGATCCAGAATGTGAATCCGTTTCGCCGGGCCGACCCGCGCAACTTCGCAGCGTCCTATCGCGGCTACCTGAAAGTCGACAAGCCGGGCGTCTACAGCTTCTTTGTCAATGGAGATGACGCGACATTCCTGTTCATCAACGGATACAAGGTCTACTCGCGAACGGGCACCAACCCGCCCCTGCGCGGCCGAGTCGAACTGTACGGCATCGGCGCCGATATTCAGCTCGAACGCGGCGTCCACCCGTTCGAGGTCCATCACGTCATCGGCAACACCGCCGAGGCCACGGGCCACTGTACGCTCATGTGGCTCACGCCGAACAGCAAAGCCTGGCAATGGGTCCCGCGCACCGCGTTCACCGCCGCGCACATCGCCGTGCCCGTCGGCGTTGAGGCCTGGGACGGTCAGCCCATCGCCGTGTTCGATTACGGCATCGACGACGTGCTGACCGTCGACGGTGTGTCGCTCTTCCTGACGCGCTTTGCCGCGGCCGCCAGCCCCGGTGTGTCGCCCAACGTGACATGGTCATTCGACGACGGCACGACCTCACAGAACCCGTCACCCACCCACATCTTTTTTAAAGAAGGTGATGTCGTGGTGACGCTTCAGTCACATCCAACGTTGCCGGCGTTCCGGCGACGATGCCATGTGTGGACGCCGCCGGTCCCCACCAATCCGCTGGCGATCGGTACCGCCGTTGAAATGCTTTCAGAGATCGACGTCACGCAACTGCAGGTGCGCGATCTGAACGACATTTACCATTTCCTGCGTCTGTGTGAGCAGCCCGACCGCTGGCCCGTCATGGAACGGGTATGTGACCATCTACTCGCCCAGCCTGAGTTGGATGTGAAGTACCGCGCCTTGCTGTACGGCTCACTGATCGAAGCGATCGCGCGACAGGGGCGCGGAACTGAGGCAGTTAAGATCTTCGACCGGGCCGTCGCCGAGATCGGTTCATTGCGGACACTTGATGGCGCCGTGCGACTCGATACGGCGTACGTCCAGCGCCAGGTGCTCAAGGATTACGCTGCCGCCGGCAAGCTGTACGCCCAGGTCATTCAGGGCAATGAGCGGCTGCGCCATCCGTTGATCCGGCAGGCGGCTGTTGCATGGGGAGACATGTACCTCGATGCCGGCGATCTGGCCCGGGCCGGTGAAGCCTACCGTCTTGCGAGGCAGCTCGGCAGCATCGGCGCAGTCGCCGGAGGCAAGACCGACGCCGTCAAACGCGGCGCGCTGTTGCGCGTCGCCGAGCAGCAACTCACACAAGGCAATATCGAGCAGACGTATCGGCTGTTGTGGCGCATCGAAAACGAGTTCCCCGAGCAGAAGCTCGAAGGGCTGTACCGATACATGCGCGCCGAATCCGACCGCCATGCCGGCCGATACGACCAGGCGATCCGCAATTACGAAATGCTCCTGAACCTGCGGCAGTGGGGGGGCTTTCGGCCCCAGGCGTTCCACGGCATCGCCGACTGCTATTACCGCATGGGCGATTCCGACGAGGCATTGAAATGGCTGACCGCCCTGCAGGAGTCGTACCCCAACGAATACCAGCAGCGCGATCTTGATTCGGTAAGAGCGCGGATCGAAACACGCCGCAGCGCATTCCAGCAACAACAGGCCGCGGACACCGGTGGCGACGCCGCAGTTCAGGAGATCCCCACATTCTCGGATCGGCACGTCAATTACGAACAGCCCGACGACGTCGCGCTGATCGGATCACAGCGTGCGGGCCCGATACCCGCGCTTGGATTCGACGGCCCCCATGTCGTCACCGCCCTGCGACCGGGATTCGGCTATGCCCAAGTGGCGAACGTCTCGATGGTCAATCTCCCCCCCCAGGGAAACCTGTGGCTCGAAATGTGGTACCGCACGCGCGGCACGTCAGCCCACGATCGCGAAATGATCATCGTGAAGGTAGCAGGCGACGACGCCCCGGCAGGTGTCGTCTCGGCGCCACCCCAGCGCACGTTCGGGCTGTGGCATAAGATCGTGCTCGAGTCGCCCGCGCTCAACACATTCAACGGCTCTTTTGCTGTCTTCGTGCCCGAGTCCGCCGGCATACTTGAAATCGACGGCGTCCGCGTGCGACACGTCAGCGATCGTCAGCACGATGCCCTCCGTCGCTTCGTACAGGGGGCGGATCCTCAATGATGCGTTACCGCCTTCATCATCTTGAGGCCGCTTCGCGACGTGTCTCGCGTCTTGCGTTGGCGATCGCCGGTGCCTTGCTGACCACAATTGTGATGCCCATCGCCCCCTGCGCCGCTGCGGAGATCCACTCCAAC
>NYZD01000185.1 GCA_002685935.1 Planctomycetaceae bacterium
CACATTTGAAATACTTGGTTCTTTTGACGCTAGAAGAAGTGACAGTTCAGCGCCTTTCGACCAGCCAACTACAATAATGTCGTCCGGATGACCCACGTTGCGATCGTTCAGCACGCAAAGAATGTTGTACTCCACACCGTGCCGCTGAAGAAGCCGTAAACCCGCCGCTACCTTGTCATGGGAGCCGGCGCCGCCGTTCGTGCGCCGATAGTGATCGTGAAAGTGCGGCGGCCCGTCGATCGAAATGCCCACCAGAAACCCGTGCCGCCGCAGCAGTTCGCACCAATCATCGTTCAGCAATGTCCCATTCGTCTGGATCGCGTTGGCGATCTTCTGGCTCGGCCGCTTGTGCTTGTCCTGATACTCAAGCGCCTTCTCAAAGAACCCGATCCCCGCCAGCGTCGGCTCGCCCCCCTGCCAGCAGATCGTCACCTCGTCCGCCGCGACCGGCAGATACGACGCGAAGATCGATTCGAGCGTCGCCAGCGACATGCGGCTCTCATGCCCGTCGTACACGCTCTTCGTCGGCAGGTAATAACAGTACTCGCAATCAAGATTGCACAGCGCCCCCACCGGCTTGATCATCAGCGTGACGCTGCTCGGCTGGATGACGTTGAGTTCGACCATGCGCAAGTCAGTATAGCGGGCTCGCCGCTTGCCCCACGGTTCATGGGCCCGATGGCCCCCGCGTCCGAACTCAAATCAGTTTAGCTCGCCCGGCCACCATCAATCGCCGCTCACCTGCTCCTGCAGCCGGCGGGTCAGTTCCTCCGCGACCTTTGCTGCATCGGCCCCCGTCGCCTCAATCGCCGCCTTCAATTGCGATCCGCCCTTGCCGTCCAACATCACCAGCGCCACGTGATCCGGCAGAACCGTATCGTGCTTCAACCGTCCGGCCAGCTTCCCCGCATCCTGTGTCAACTCCAGCGTCTGCGCCGCGAACCACGGACCATCCGACGTGAATTGGACCGCCTGCGTTTTCTGCACGCGAACGCCCGGCCCCGGCTCCGACGCACCGCTGAGCATGTCGACGATCGTGCGCCGTGTCTTGTCAATGTCGACCCCCAGATTACCCAAAATCTGCGCCGCGACGCCGTCCCTTTCACGCATGACCCCCAACAGAAGATGTTCGGTACCAACATACTTGTGATTCAGATCCCGGGCCTCGGTCATTGCGTATGCGATGGCCTTTTGCGCTTCCGGCGTATGCTGCATCGCGCCGGATCTGTCGTCGGATTGACCCCGCTCAACCAGCTTCTCAAAACCGTCCCGTACAAGGCTCAGGTCCACCTCCATTTCCCGCAGCACGTTCGCCGCCATGCCGCTGCCCTCCTTGACCAGCCCCAGCAGCATGTGTCCCGTGTCGACCGTGTCGTGACTGAAGCGTTGGGTCTCCTGATTGGCCAATGCCATCACCGTCCGCGCGCGATCAGTAAATCGTTCAAACATATTGATGCCCCTTTCAATTCTGGCGATGCGTTTTGAACGGCTCTCGACATCGAGCCTACTGCCATGATATCCTGCGACTTGCGAGCATTCCACATCTCCCCCGCCAGCGCAGCGCCGTCCGCAACTCAGCCCGCCGACGTTGCCAATCGCCTTTCGCTGGCCTATCGTCGTGCCATCGGAGTCCCATATGAACACTGATCCCGCCACCGACAATACCCCCGGCGCCGAAGCCGAGTCGGAAGTCGATCTCAGCGGATCGACCATTCTCATCGTCGATGATAACGAGCAGAACGTCGAACTCATGCAGGCCTACCTCGATGCGCTGCCCTGCAACGTCATCACCGCCGTGGACGGCGTCGCCGCCCTCGCCGCCGTCGACGAACACAAGCCCGACCTCATCCTCCTCGACGTCATGATGCCCCGCATGAGCGGCTTTGAAGTCTGCGCCAAGCTCAAATCCGACCCCGCCACGCAAGCCATCCCCATCATCATGGTCACCGCCCTCAATGAACTCGGCGACATCGAACGCGGCATCGAGTCCGGCACCGATGATTTCCTCTCCAAGCCCGTCAAGAAACTCGTCCTGCTCACCCGCGTTAAAAGCATGCTCCGCGTCCGTCACCTCAAACGAGAACTCGACCGCACACGCGCGTACATTCAGGACGTCCAAAGCGACGACGACGGCCCGTTACCCGAGGCCTAAGCGACCGCGCATGCTCCGGTCTCTCACCACTCTCCGGTTGGAGCGTCTGATGAACCTATCGCATCTGTGGGTCCACCCCTTCCGGATCGCTCGAGGCGCGATCCTGGCCGGTGTTGTCCTGTTCCACGTCGTCGGCTGTTCCGATTCGTCCCCGCCCCCCGCGGCGAAAGCCCGCACCGCGCCCAAGGAGTACCAATCCCTGATGGAACTGCCCAACCGCAAGATCGTGGAACTGCATAACGGACTGATCATCATCGTCGAGCGCATGCCCACCGCGCCCGTCGTCAGCGTTCAGGCCTGGATCAAAACCGGATCCGTCTATGAACAGGAACACAACGGCGCCGGCCTCAGCCACTTCCTCGAGCATCTGATCTCCGGCGGCGGAACATCCACCCGCACCGAGGATGAATCAAACGTGATCCTCGGCCAAATCGGCGCCCAGACCAACGCCGCAACCGGTCTCGACACCGTCCGCTATCACATCAACACCGCCGCCGAGTACGCTCCCGAGGCGATCGACCTCATCAGCGATTGGATGCTCAACAGCCTCGTCGGCCAGGCCGAGTACGACCGCGAGCGCGACGTCATTCAGCGCGAGTTCGAGATGGGCCAGGCCGATGCCCACCGCATCTTCTGGAAGCTCACCCAACGGGCACGCTATCAGGCCCACCCCGCCCGCCATCCCACCATCGGATATCTCGATGAATTCCTCACCGTCAGCCGCGATGAGATCTATGACTTCTACAAACGCATGTACGTCCCGAACAACACCGTGTTCGTCGTCGTCGGCGACGTCGACCCACAGACCGTCATCGATCAGGTCACCGAGCTCTGGGCCGACGCGCCGCGCGGTCAGTTGCCGCAGCTCTCCCTGCCGATCGAGCCCGGGCTCACCCAGCCCCAGCAGCTCGTCGGCCACGCCGATATTGACCGCCCTCGGCTGCGACTGGCCTGGCCCGGCACGCAGCTCGCCGCGCCGCACGATTACGCCCTTGATCTCCTGGCGCAGATCCTCGGCCAAGGCGAGCTCAGCCCCCTCGTGCAGGAAGTGCGCAACCGTCAGGGCCTCGTCACATCGATCGATTCGTTCAACCTCAGCTTCGCCTGGGGCGAGGGATTCTTCGGCATCGATGCCGTCACCACGGCCGAGCAACTTGAAGCCGCCCGCACGGCGATCCTCGAAGAGGTCAATCGAATCAAACAGAACGGCGTCAGTGAACAGGAACTGAACCGCGCCAAACGCAAAACCCTCGCCCACGCCGTGTACGCCGCCCAGTCGGCCCAGCACACCGCCGGCCGACTCGCATCCGACTTCATCCACTTCGGCGACCCGGACTATCTCCAGCGATATGCCGACGCGATCCAGAACATCACCGCGCAGCAGGTCAACGCCGCGGCGCAAAAGTTCCTCACCGACGATCGAATGATCACCGTGACGCTGCTCCCGACCGATGGCGAGCCGACGCTCGTCACCCGCCCCGACGATGCCGTCGATGCCGCCGCCCTGCCCCAGCAGCCCGTCGATCTGGACAACACGCGCCTCGCCGCGCTCTTACGCGAACTGGAATCGGCTGGCGACGAATCCCAGGGATCCCAAATCGATCCGGTGCGCATGATCACGTTGGACAACGGTCTGCGCCTGATCGTGCAGCGCAACACCTCCCTGCCGATCGTCTCAATCCGGTGGTATCACCTTGGCGGTTTGCTCGGCGACGAGCTGGGCCGCGAAGGCATCGGCAATGCCGCCTGCCAGATGTTGATCAAGGGCACCGACACCCGCACCGCCGACGATATTGCCCGATCGCTCGAGGATCTCGGCGCCAGCCTGTCCATCGGCTGCGGCAACAGCACCTACTACGGCTTCGCCCAGTGCCTCAAGGATGATTGGTCCACCGTCCTGGATCTGACCGCCGACGTCCTCCTGCATCCAAGTTTCGATGACGAGCAATGGCTCCGCATGCGCCCGCGTCTGTTGGCCGCCATCGACTCGCAGGGCGATTCCTGGTGGGGCGAGCTCGGCGAGACGTTCCGGGCCGCCTATTTCACCGATCATCCCTGGTCGCAGACCATCCTCGGACGCCGTGACGTCGTCGCCGAACTGTCGACCGATGATCTCAAGCGGTTCCATCAGCAACGTTTCGCCGCCGATCAATGCGTCCTCACCGTCTTCGGCGACATCGACGTCGACGCCGTCGAGCAACAGGTCAACCGCCTCTTCGCCGACATGAACCCGACCCTCCCCGAATCGTTCGAGCCGACCGGGACCGTCCCGCCCCCCGCCCGCCTCACACAGCACCAAACCGGGAAACCCCTCGCCGGCGTGCAACTGGGCTACGCCCCGGGCCTGGCCCGCGACAATCCCGACTACGGCCCCATGCTGGTGCTCACCAACGTCCTCAGCAGCTTCCCCGTCGGTTGGCTCGAACAGGCCCTCCGCGGCGAGGGGCCCGGCCTCGTCTATGCCGTCGGTGCCAGAATGCAGACCGGATACGTCCCCGGTTATTGGACAGTGATCTTCAACACCGCGCCAGACACCGCCGCCGAAGCGATCCACCGGACCCTCGCCGTCATCGATCGCATTCGCTCCGAGACGATGGATGACGCCACGCTCCGGCGCGCCCGTGTCGCAGTCCTCGTCGAAGAGGCCCTGTCCCGTCAGACCAACGGCCAACGAGCCGCGGAAGCCGCCCTCGGCGAGCTCTACGGCGTCGGATACGACGGCGGCACAAAGCTCCTCGACGAGATCCGCGCCACCGACGCCGCTCGCATCAGCGATGTGGCACAGAAATACCTCTCACATCCCATGGGCGTCATCATCACCCACGAGCTGCTCGACGACGCTGACCTGCCTTCGCTCACCGGTGCCCAGGTCACCACCCCCTGAGCCCCGCCCCTCACGGACCGCCCCCGGCGCACAAAAAACGCCGACCTTGCGGCCGGCGCGTCCCATCCTGCTGCTCCCAACCGATATCCGTTCAATCTTCCCAACAGATGGGCAATGGAATCTCGTGGGCCGCGCCCAAGCTCAGTTGCCGCGCGTCACGATCGCCGACGTCTCCGGGATTCGGATCCAACAGCTTGCCGCACCTCGGGGCTTGCGACCCGCCCGCAGGTGCTGCAGATAGTGCGACAGGGCCGGATCGTCGAACCCGCCCAGAAACTCATGGCTCGCCGTGCGGTTGTGATCGCGGATCGCATGGATCAATTCGTCTCGACTCATCGCGGCCTCCTGGATGTCGCCGGTCATCAGCGGACCAAAGTGACTTGTCGTGCCTGCGAATGATCGGTAACCCATCGCCGCTGACTTGAAGATTCAACCCCCCTTGCGGCAGATCGCGTTATCGGTCGGGATCGCACACCGCCACCGCCGGGCCATTGACGCATCGCCGCCGCGCTGCTTTCATGCATACTTGTCCAGTCCAATGAAAGGACGCCCATGACCCGCGCCGAGGAATTTGCTGTCAAGCTCGAACGCCTCAGACGATGGCTCGCGACCACCGAGCTCCGTGGCGTCGCCCTCCGCACCCGCGCCAACTTCGCCTGGATCACCTGCGGCGGACGCAGCTTTGTCAGTCGTGCAACCGATCTGGGCGTCGGCACGGTCTTCATCACCCCAGATCGTGTCGTCCTCGCGGCCAATAACATTGAACTCGCCCGATTCGAAGCCGAGGAAATCGGCCCCGACCTCCCCGACTTCCAATACGCCGAGTTTCCCTGGCATGACCCCGACGGTGCCACCCGCGTTCTGGACTCCCTCTCCGGCGGCGGGGCTTACGGCGTCGATGCCGGGCCTGGACAGCCGAACGTCGCCAACGACGTCGTACAGCTCCGAAATCCACTCACCACACTCGAAATCGACCATTACCGGCAACTGGGACAAGCGGCCGGTGAGACCACCGACGCCGTCTGCCGCCAGATCCGACCCGGCATGACCGAACTCGACGTCACCTCAATGGTCCACGCCGCCTTCGAGCGCCAAGGCATACGCGTGCCCGTCAATCTCGTCGCCGCCGACGAGCGGATCGACCTCCGCCGCCACCCCATCGTCACCGACCACCGGATCGATCGCCGCGTGATGGTCGTCGTGGGGGCCGAGCGCCGGGGATTGAACGCCTCACTGACCCGACTCGTCGATTTTACCGAACCCGGCGGCGAACTCAAAATTAAGCACCGCGCCGTCTGTCAAATAGATGCCACCGCCAACACCGCCACACGACCCGGACGCCCCATCTGCGATGTCTTCGCCGACATTCAGGCCGAGTACGCTCGGCAGGGATTCGGCGATGAATGGCAATACCACCACCAGGGCGGCCCCACCGGCTACGCCGGGCGCGACGTCCTCGCCGACGCCCATACCACCCAACACGTCATGGCGAACCAAGCCTTCGCCTGGAACCCCTCGATCACCGGAACCAAGAGCGAGGACACCATCCTCGTCACCGAATCCGGCTTCGACATGCTCACCGCGCCCGGTCCAGACTGGCCACAACTGGAAATCGAACGCGACGGCGTCGTCCTGCGCCGCGCCGACATCCTGGTCGCGCAATGACGTGCGCAGCCGGCCTTCCCGGATGGCCGCTCGGATGTTACACGGTGGCACGGCCCTGATCGCTCACCCCGCCAAGCCACAAACCGCACGCACACGGCGATCATCTCGTTATACTGTCTCGCGGAATGTTCGGGACCGTCCCGAACGCAGCCCATCAGGCAGCTCCCGGGTTCTGACCCGTCGATGCATTCCCCGCGGATGTATCTCCCGATGTCGTGGACCGTCCCACGCAAGGCCCCGTCCCGCAATCGAACACACGCCCATCGCCGCCCATGAATCGATTGGCACGTCAGATACTCACCGCTCTGGGCGTCCTCGCCCTCCTCTATCTTTTCCTCATCAGCATCGGCTTGATGGGCGCATCGTTCAAAATGTTTGGCAAGGATCTGGCCGACCAGATCTTTAAGTTCACCGACGACAGTCCCATCCGCGGGCTGTTCATCGGTATCCTCGCCACCAGTCTCGTCCAGAGCTCGTCCACGACGACCTCCATGGTCGTCGGCATGGTCGCCGGAGGCGTGCTGTCGGTTCAGGGCGCAATCCCCATCATCATGGGCGCCAACGTCGGCACCAGCGTCACCAACACGCTCGTGTCCCTCGGACACATCACCCGCCGTCGCGAGTTCCAACGTGCCTTCGCCGCGTCGACCGTCCACGATGTGTTCAACCTGATGTCGGTGTTGATCCTCTTTCCCTTGCAGTTTTACACAAAATTCCTGGGCATCGCGGCCGAGCACATGGGCAAAGCATTCCAGAACGTCGGCGGATTAGAGATGTTCAACCCACTCAAGGCCGTGACCGAACCCGCCATCAAATTCATCAAGCACCACACGCGGGAGCTGATCGAACAGCAAAATCTTGCGGCGATCGTTGTGCTCGTCCTCGGCGTGGTGTTCCTGTTCATCTCCCTGAAGTATCTGACCAGGTCCCTGCGTCAGATTGTCCTCGCCCGACGCGCGGGATTCTTCGAGCGCCATATGTTTGGCTCGCCGGCGCGGGGATTCACCGTCGGAGTCGTGCTGACCACGCTCGTCCAAAGCAGCTCCGTGACCACCTCGGTCGCCGTGCCCTTGGCCGGGGCTGGCATTCTCAGTCTGCGCCAAATCTTCCCCTTCACCCTCGGAGCCAATATCGGCACGACCGTCACCGCCATCCTCGCCAGTCTCGCCATGCCACAGTTGGATCCCAACGCACCCCCGGCCGCTGTACTCGCGCCCGTGACCGTCGCGTTCTCGCATCTGCTGTTCAACATCTGCGGCATCATCGTCATCACCGCCCCGCCCCCGATGCGCGCCGTGCCCCTGCGCGTGGCAGAATGGCTCAGTGTGCTCGCGATGCGCCGGCGATGGCTGCCTATCGTATATGTGATCGGGATCTTCTTCGTCGTTCCTGTCGTCGTGATCTTCTTGTCGAGATGAAACCATGTGGAAACAACTGATTCAGGCCTGGAAGGCCGACAACCTGCTCGAACAGGCTTGGGACGAGTCGTTCCAAATGCTCGAGATCGACCGCGAGATGTTCCTCGAAGCCGTCCGCGTCCTCCGCGAAAGCGACGACGCCGAGATCAACACCGCCATTCGAAAACGCGACAAGGAAGTCAACCGTTACGAGCGCGAGGTGCGACGCAAGGTCATGACCCACTGCACCGTCGCCGGCGCCCGCGATCTCCCCGGCGGCATGGTCCTCGTCAGCATCGTGATCGATATCGAACGCATCGGTGACTACTGCAAGAATATCCTCGACCTCGCCGCCGCTCATCCCAAGCGCCTCTCTCTGCCCGATTACGAAACGTCCATCAGTGAAGTCGAGCAGGAAGTGCGCCGACGCTTCGATCAAACCATCGATATCCTGCGCGAACACGACACCGACCGCGCCCGCGATCTCATGGCCACCTTCAAAGAAGATGTCGGCCGCACCTGCGATAAGATGGTCGACGACGCCGTCGCCGGCAACGTCACCCCCCTCTGGCCCGGCGACGCCGTCGCCCTCGCCCTCTACGCACGATACCTCAAACGCATCGGCGCACACCTCAACAATGTCATCACCAGCACCGTCAACCCCTTCGAGCGCATCGGCTTCCGCGAGAAACGAAAGAGCTCTGACGGTGCCCCGCCCGCGTAACCTCATCGACCCGGCGACCCCCACGATCGCAGCCCCGTCGCCGTCCGCCGAAAATCCGCATCCATCCGGATAGCCACCGCAGCGTCCGAGCGCTGAACGCGGACCGTCCGCGCGCACCTCAGCCGCCGCCCAATACGTATTGACGCGATACGTGAAGTCATCGCCCCGACCCGTCACCGTCACGTCGCGCGCTCGCCGCCCGCCCGTCCCAAAGGCACCGGCCCTGCACCCCACGCAGTCGCAACCGCTCGCGCCTTGGTCTAATATCACGTGCCGCGCCGTCAAGTTCCCCATGCACGAACGACTTCGACATCTCCTGCTGGGACGCACCGCCCAGTTCGTCAGCGACCATCCCCGCTGGACGTTGCTCGTCGCCGCATTGATCACCGTCGCCGCCATCGCCCTGACCGTCGACCGCCTCGAGTTCCAGGCCGATCGCAACGCCCTCGTCAGCGCCGACCTCGATTGGAACCAGCGTTACCTGCAATACCTCGAGATGTTCCGGGGCAATGATGATCTCGTCGTGATCGTCCGTGTGCCCAACGAGGAAGATGGCCGAGCGCGAGCCGAGCAGTACGTTGTCCAACTCGAGCAGCGCTTGCTAAGCCAGCCCGATCACATCGAATCGGTGTATGCCCGCATCGATCGCACTCAGGTCTCACCGCGCGCATTGCGCCTGCTTCCGCCCGATCAGTTCGAACAGAACATGGCCCGTATGGAACAACAGGCCCCCATCCTGCAATGGCCGACGATCGGCGGCTTCCTCACCGCCGTGGCCGCTCGCGCCGCGCCCGACGCCACCACCGACTCACTGGCTCCAATGGGACGAATGCTCGATCGGCTCAACGTCGGTTTCGCGACCGGCGCCATCAACGACGATCTGTTCAGCCCGCTGACTTCCCCCAACGGCGACGATTGGCAATACCTCTCAACCAAGGACGATCCGGAATCCGACGAAGACGAACTGCTGCTCATGATCGTCGCCCCCAATCCCGTCATTGGACAGCTCGATGCCTACGCCGACGTCGCACAGACCATCCGCGCCGCCATCGCCCGCACCAGCGAGCAGATGCCCGGCATCGAATCCGGTCTCACCGGCGTGCCCGTGATCGAAGCCGACGAGACCGACGTCTCCATGCGCGATTCCATGAAGTGCTCCATCCTCGCCGTCCTCCTCATCGCAACGTTGCTCATCATCGCCTTCCACAGTTTCCGCTGGCCCCTGCTCGCCGTCACCGCACTGCTCATCGGTGTCGCGTGGAGCTTCGGGTTCCTCACCCTCGCCATTGGGCACCTCCAAATCCTCTCCGTCGTGTTCACCATCATCCTCCTGGGCCTCGGCATCGATTTTGGCATCCACCTCATCAGCCGATTTGAACTCGTCCGACATCGCTATCCCGACGGAACCGTCGGATTCGCCCCCGCCATGGTCGATACCATGCAGACCGTCGGCCCCGGCATCATCACCGGCGCCGTCACCACCGCCCTCGCCTTCGGAACCACCCTCCTGACCAGCTTCCGCGGCATGGCCGAGATGGGGCTGATCGCCGGCGTCGGAATCCTCCTCTGCCTCATCGCCATGGGCACCGTCTTCCCCGCCCTCATGCGCACCTTCCGCAAAAAGTGGAAGCACGTCATGCCCATGGACCAGCGCCCCGTCGACCTCTTCCCCGTCGAACGCCTCATGCCTCTCGTCCGCCACCCCGGATGGGTCATCATCAGCGCCGTCGTCGTCATTGGCGCCGCCGCCGTCGGCATCAGTCAACTACGCTACAACTACAACCTCGAAAGCCTCCTCCCCCACGGCGTCGATTCAGTCAAGTGGCAGAAAGTCTACCGCCAGCACAGCCGCCAATCAGTCTGGTTCGGCGCCTCCATCTGTCGGAATCTGGATGAGGCGAAATATCGCGCCGCGGCGTTCCGCGCCCTGTCAACCGTCGACAGCGTCCAGGGCGTCGGTCTGCTCTTCCCGGAAGATGAACCCGCCAAACTCCAGCGGATGGCCCACGCACGCGCCGCCATTGGATCCGCCCTCACCGATCCGCCCGCC